>NZ_JBFULI010000019.1:0-90020 GCF_056400405.1 Pseudomonas sp. P5_B3
CCCCCACAGGTTCAGTGGCGTTCGCAAAAAATGTGTTCGACGCTATTACTGTGGGAGGTGAAGTCGACGCTGGCGCGGGTGCTCAAGGGCTGAGTCCCACTTGATACCGAGTTGACTTCATCGCGAGCAAGCTCGCTCCCACAGGTTCTATGGTGTCCGCAAAAGTTGTGTTCGACGCGGACCCTGTGGGAGCGAGCTTGCTCGCGATGAAGTCAACTCGGTATCAAGTGGGACTCAGCCCTTGAGCACCCGCGCCAGCGTCGACTTCACCTCCCACAGTAATAGCGTCGAACACATTTTTTGCGAACGCCACTGAACCTGTGGGAGCGAGCTTGCTCGCGATGAAGTCAACTCGGTACCAAGCGGGACTCAGCCCTTGAGCACCCGCGCCAGCGTCGATTTCACCTTGCCCATGCCGTCATGCAATGCCTGCTCGATCTCGGCCATGGTAATTACCGCCGTCGACTTGCCCGCCGCCGGGTTCACCACCAGCGCCAGACAGGCGTAATCCAGTTCCAGTTCCCGGGCCAGGGCGGCCTCCGGCATACCGGTCATGCCGACGATGTCGCAGCCATCGCGCTCCAGCCGGGCGATTTCAGCCACTGTCTCCAGGCGCGGCCCTTGAGTACAGGCATACACGCCATGACTGCTGTAGCCCACACCTTCCGCCGCCAATGCCGCAATCAGTTGCTGGCGCAACGGTTCGCTGTAGGGGTAGCTGAAGTCGATATGGGTGACGTGTTCCAGGTCATCGGCAAAGTAGGTGTGCTCACGACCGCTGGTGTAGTCGATCAACTGATGCGGCACGCAGAAATGCCCGGTGCCCATGGCTGCATGGATACCGCCCACGGCGTTTACCGCCAGAATGGCTTGCGCACCGGCCTGCTTCAGCGCCCAGAGGTTGGCGCGGTAGTTGACCTGATGCGGCGGAAAACGATGGGGATGACCGTGACGCGCGAGGAAAAGCACTTCCTTGCCAGCATACTCGCCGATCTGAACGTCGGCCGAAGGTGCGCCATAAGGCGTGTCCACTGTCAGTGACTGGCGAATGCTCAGGCCTTCGAGTTGAGTCAGGCCAGTGCCACCGATAATCGCGTAAACCGTCATAACGAACAGTCCTTAATCAATCAATTGAGCTTCTTTGAGCGCGCCGACAGCAGCCAGCCAGCGCGGGTCCTGACGGTATTCGGTGTTGGCGAACGACTGGCCGCGCATCCGTGCAATGCGCTCGGAAGGCTTGACCTTCAGACGCTGGGCAGCGCTCAGGGCGAGCTCGGCAGCCGCACGGTCGTTGCACACCAGGCCCATGTCGCAACCGGCAGTCAGCGCAGCTTCAATTCGACTGGCGGCATCGCCGACCACGTGGGCGCCCGCCATGGACAAGTCGTCACTGAAGATCACGCCATCGAACTGCAACTCGCCGCGCAGGATGTCCTGCAACCAGCGGCGGGAGAAACCTGCGGGTTGAGAATCGACTTGTGGATAAATAACGTGGGCCGGCATGACGGCGGCCAGTTGCTTGCTCAGCTTGGCAAACGGCACCAGGTCATTGGCGCGGATCTCGTCGAGGCTGCGCTCATCATTCGGGATCGCGACGTGGGAATCAGCCTCGGCCCAGCCGTGGCCGGGGAAGTGCTTGCCGGTGGCGGCCATGCCTGCGCTGCTCATGCCGCGGATGAATGCACCCGCGAGCAAGGCAGCGCGCTCGGGATCACCTTCGAACGAACGGGTGCCGACAACGGCACTGCGCTGGTAATCCAGGTCCAGCACCGGGGCGAAGCTCAGGTCCAGGCCGACAGCCAGCACTTCGGTCGCCATGATCCAGCCGCACTGCTCGGCCAGGTATTCGGCGTTCGGGTTGTCGGCGATGGCGCGCATGGCGGGCAAGCGCACGAAACCCTGGCGCAGGCGCTGCACGCGGCCGCCCTCCTGGTCCACAGCCAGCAACAAGTCGGGACGGACGGCGCGGATCGCCGCACTCAATTCACGCACCTGGCGTGGATGCTCGATGTTGCGGGCAAAGATGATCAGGCCACCCACTTCGGGCTGGCGCAACAATTGGCGATCTTCAGCCGTCAGCCAGGTACCGGCGACGTCCACCATCAACGAGCCTTGCAAGCCAGCAGTCATAAGAATTCCTTGATAACAGAAAACCCGGCCCACACGAATTCGCCGCCAAGGGCATGGCCCGGCAGATTGGCGAGTTCAATGAGGAACGGGTTCAGAACGAGAGTCGGCATGGGCGGCTAGCTTAGCGGATGTCAGCTGCCGCGCCCACCCATGCGCGGTTATACCTTGGCGGCAACCGGCGTCGATTTGCTGCGTGGACGCAACTGGGCAGTGGCCATGGCCGCGTCAGTCACACCGGATTCGGCACGCATGCCGGCGGCCAGGAATGGCACCATCAGGCGCATGACCTGCTCGATCGAGGTATTCACGCCGAAGTCGGTTTCGGCAATCGCGCGCAAGGCCTTGATACCGGACATGCTGAACGCCGCAGCACCGAGCATGAAGTGCACGCGCCAGAACAGCTCGATGGGCGGAATACGCGGCGCCGCTTCGTTGACCAGTATCATGTAGCGGCGGAACACCTTGCCGTACATGTCTTCCAGATAACGACGCAAGTGCCCCTGGCTCTGACTGAACGCCAGTCCCAGCAAACGCATGAAGATAGACAGGTCGTTGCCACTGCGCGGCTGCACCACCAGTGCCTGCTCGACGAGGATTTCCAGCAACTCTTCGAGTGTCGGCCTGATTTCAGGTTTGGCCTGACGCCGCTCCAGCTCTTTATCGAGACTGATACAGAACGGCCCGAGGAACCGCGAGAAAACCGCCTGAATCAACGCCTTCTTCGAACCGAAGTGATAGTTCACCGCCGCCAGGTTGACACCGGCCTTGCTGGTGATCAGGCGCAACGAGGTTTCGGCGAAACCTTTTTCCGCGAACAACTGCTCGGCAGCATCGAGAATGCGTTCAACGGTTTCCGACTGGGCCATGGCTACTCCGCCTGACAAACACTTGTTTGAAACATACGTTTCAGCCTGCGCCTTGTCAAGCCTGGCAGTTCGTTTCGGGAATGGTCGGTCAGACATTTAACCACACAACGGCGAAGCTTCAATCCACTGACTGATTGACCGTCCGGCGGCCGCTAAAAAAAGGAGCATTGCCAAGACCGCCTCACTGTATATAATCCCAGTCACTGTATAAAAAAACAGAGCGATCAATATGCTAAAGCTGACGCCACGCCAAGCCGAGATTCTGGCCTTCATCAAACGCTGCCTGGAAGACAACGGCTACCCGCCAACCCGTGCGGAAATCGCTCAGGAACTGGGTTTCAAATCACCCAATGCGGCGGAAGAACACCTCAAGGCCCTGGCTCGCAAGGGTGCAATCGAGATGACGCCTGGCGCCTCCCGCGGCATTCGCATCCCCGGCTTCGAAGCCAAGGCCGACGATTCCACCCTGCCGATCATTGGCCGGGTCGCAGCCGGCGCCCCGATTCTTGCGCAACAACACATCGAAGAGTCCTGCAACATCAACCCCGCCTTCTTCCATCCGCGCGCCGACTACCTGCTGCGCGTCCATGGGATGAGCATGAAGGATATCGGCATTTTCGACGGCGACCTGCTGGCGGTCCACACCACCCGCGAAGCCCGTAACGGCCAGATCGTGGTGGCGCGAATCGGCGACGAAGTGACCGTCAAGCGCTTCAAGCGTGACGGCAGCAAAGTCTGGCTGATCGCCGAGAACCCCGAGTTCGCCCCGATTGAAGTGAACCTTCAAGACCAGGAACTGGTGATCGAAGGCTTGAGTGTCGGCGTCATTCGCCGCTAAAGGAGGCACCATGCAGTTCCCACAGACATCACCACAGCAAACCCAACTGCCGTTGTTCGAAGCGTTCATGGCACAGCCATTGGCGCCGATTCTGAAAGACGTAGTCGAGTCCCCCTGGAGCGCCGAACCTGACGTTTTCAGCGAGCTGTCACTGCGTGGTGCAGCCGGGAACTGCCTGAGCCTGCTGGCACCGATCCTCAGGGAATTGAGCCAGGATCAGGATGCACGCTGGCTGACACTGATCGCGCCACCCGCCAGCCTGACTCAAGCCTGGCTGCGAGATGCCGGCCTCAACCGCGAGCGCATTCTGTTGCTGCAACCGCGGGGTACCCAGAGCGCGCAGCAACTGACCTGCGAAGCGCTGCGCCTGGGTCGCAGCCACACGGTGGTCAGCTGGATCAACCCGTTGAGCCCGCAATCGCGGCAACAACTGATCAGCGCCGCCCGCACCGGGGACGCTCAGAGCCTGAATATTCGTTTGGGCTAACTGACAGACAGGGTGCGAGCTTCACCGCGCGAGGCTTCTCCAGGGACAGAGAAGCCAATGAATAGCGACATCAAGAAAAACGACAGGCGGGGATCAATGAAGCACCCGCGACCCCTCGTCCTTGTCGAATTCGCCTTCAACCAGGCGACCGGCCATCTGTACACCGACGCTCAACATCGCCTTGGCGACTTCCACGTACTGTCCTTGCAGGAACGCTTTGGCGTCCTCGGAGAAATCCAAAGTAACCAGAGAACCCTCGTCCTCGGCCCTGCGCAGCTCGATACGGCCGTCTGGTAACTCGACAATTTCTAGAAAGGACGTTGGCATAAAGGACTGTTCTCCACGAAAGGCGGGGATTATATAGGCATCGTTCGGGGTTCGCTTGAGATCTTGACCAGATGTCATTACCCAAATGTGTGCGTCAGCACTCGTTCAACCCTTCACGAAACCGGATCGCCAATGCTTTCAGGTTCTGACGCCAACTCTCCAGCTCCTCCCGGCTCAGCTCCTCCGGCGCATCCTCTTCATCCAGATTGACAGCCTGGATCAGTGGCTGGGTCACGTCCCCTTTCGGCTTGTGCGGCGCGCGCGGCGGTTGAAACAGCGCAGCATGGGCGGCCAGGAGTTTGGCCAGCCAGGTCTCCGGGTTATTGGCCAGCTCGACCAGCTCAGCCATTTCCGGAATGGCGATGGCATCCAGCACCTCGCGAGTCAGCAATAACTCTGCACGGGGCGCATTGGCCTGAGGCAAGCGATAGTAACCGGCGATTTCGTGACACAGCCCCAACAGCGCGCCGTACAGGTGAAACAGCGCGGATTCGCGTCCCGCCTGGATCAGCGCCAGCGAATTCATCGCCCGCCCCTCTTCAGTGCGAGCCAGTGCTTCCAGCGACAAGCCGGCGAAGTAAATCTTCTGATTGGTACGGGTATAAAGTTCGTGGGCCATGACGGCAGCCTCCACAACGAAATAATTGCTTCACGCAGGTTGGACAGTGTCGTGGATCAGCCAGGCAAACCGCAAGTCCTCTGCCGATGCCGATGCCGATGCCGACGCCAACACTGTAGGAGCGAGCCTGCTCGCGAAAAACTCAAGGACAACACGTTTTTCCAGGATGTACACGTTATCGTTTACGTTTTTCGCGAGCAGGCTCGCTCCTACAGAGAAAGCAGCAAAAACAAAAAAGGCCGCATGAACACCCGAGGGTGGTCATGCGGCCTTTTCATTACCCCAGGCTGTTAAGCCTTGGCTGCCGGACGCTTGTCTTCGACCGCCCACTTGCCGCCGTCGTAGAACGCTTTCCAGCCAGTCGGTTTCCCGTCAACCTCGGTCTGCACGTACTGTTCCTTGGTCTTGCGACTGTAACGAATCACAGTCGGGAGACCATCCGGATCTTTCTTCGGCGCCTCGCAGAGGAAGTGATACTTCGGATCGATCTCATCCTTGTGCGGGATGATTTCCATCACCAGCGGAGCACGGGTCTCGCGGTTTTTCGGGAACTGGCTGGCGGCCAGGAACAAGCCTGATGCACCGTCGCGCAGAATGTAGGTGTCGTTGACCTTTTCGCACTTCAGCTCAGGCATCTTCACCGGATCCATCTTCGGCGGTGCCGCATCGCCGCTCTTCAACAACTTGCGGGTGTTCTTGCAGGTCGCATTGGTGCAACCGAAGAACTTGCCGAAGCGGCCAGTCTTGAGCTGCATCTCGCTGCCGCACTTGTCGCATTCCAGGCTCGGGCCTTCATAGCCCTTGATGCGATAGGTGCCCTCTTCGATTTCGTAGCCATTGCAATCCGGGTTGTTACCGCAGATATGCAACTTGCGCTTCTCATCAAGCAGATAGGCATCCATCGCCGTGCTGCAGATCGGGCAGCGATGCTTGCCACGCAACACCAACGACTCCGACTCACCCTCGTCGTCCGCGGCGATTTCGTCGCCCGGCACCAGGTTGACGGTGGCCTTGCAGCGCTCTTTCGGCGGCAGGCTGTAGCCTGAGCAACCGAGGAACACGCCGGTCGACGCAGTACGAATCTGCATCGGACGACCGCAGGTGGTGCACGGGATGTCGGTCATCACCGGTTGATTGGCACGCATGCCGCTTTCCGGGCTTTCGGCCACTTCGAGTTTCTTCTTGAAGTCGCCATAGAACTCGTCGAGCACGTTTTTCCAGTCGCGTTCGCCCTGGGCCACGTCATCGAGATGCTCTTCCATGCCGGCGGTGAAGCCGTAGTCCATCAGGTTGGAGAAGCTCTCCGCCAGACGCTCGGTAACGATGTCGCCCATCTTTTCCGAGTAGAAGCGACGGTTGTGCAGCGCCACGTAACCACGGTCCTGGATGGTCGAAATGATCGCCGCGTAGGTCGAAGGACGACCGATGCCACGCTTTTCCATTTCTTTTACCAGGCTGGCTTCCGAGTAACGCGCCGGCGGCTTGGTGAAGTGCTGGGTCGGATCAAGCTTGATCAGCTTCATCGCGTCGCCCTGGGCCATGTCCGGCAATACATCGTCGTCGCCCGGCTTGGCGATTTGCGGCATGACACGGGTGTAACCGTCGAACTTCAGGATGCGGCCCTTGGCGCGCAGCTCGAAGTCGCCGGCACCCACGGTGACGGTAGTCGACAGGTATTGCGCCGGCAGCATCTGGCAAGCGAGGAACTGGCGCCAGATCAGCTCGTAGAGGCGTTCAGCGTCACGCTCCATGCCCGACAGCTTGCTTGGCTCGGTATTGGCGTCGGACGGACGAATCGCTTCGTGAGCCTCTTGTGCGCCTTCCTTGCTGCTGTAGACGTTCGGGGTTTCCGGCAGGTACTTCTTGCCGAACTCGCCTTCAATATAGGTACGCGCCATCGCCACGGCATCAACCGAAAGGTTGGTGGAGTCGGTACGCATGTAGGTGATGTAGCCGGCTTCGTACAAACGCTGGGCCATCATCATGGTTTTCTTCACACCAAAGCCCAGGCGATTGCTTGCGGCCTGCTGCAGGGTGGAAGTGATGAACGGCGCCGACGGCTTGCTGCTGGTCGGTTTGTCTTCGCGCTTGACGATGCTGTAGCTGGAAGACTTGAGCTTCTCCAGCGCGGCCATGGCCTGGGTTTCGTTGAGCGGTTTGAAGGCTTCGCCTTTCTCGCGGGCCACATCGAAACGCACGGTCGCGCCTTTGGCGGTGCCGAGGTCGGCATGGACTTCCCAGTACTCTTCCGGGATGAACGCGCGGATTTCACGTTCGCGCTCGACGACCAGCTTCACGGCAACCGATTGCACGCGACCGGCAGACAAGCCACGAGCGATCTTGGCCCACAGCAGTGGCGAAACCATGTAACCCACGACACGGTCGAGGAATCGACGCGCCTGCTGGGCGTTGACACGATCGATGTCCAGCTCGCCTGGTTTCGAGAAGGCTTCCTGGATCGCCTTCTTGGTAATTTCGTTGAACACCACGCGCTTGTAGCGGGTGTCGTCACCACCGATGGCTTCGCGCAGGTGCCAGGCAATGGCTTCCCCCTCGCGGTCCAAGTCGGTTGCGAGATAGATGGTGTCAGCATCCTTGGCGAGCCGGCGCAGCTCTTCGATGACTTTTTCCTTGCCCGGGAGGATCTCGTACTTGGCTTTCCAGCCATGGTCCGGATCGACACCCATGCGCGCGACCAGCTGCTTGCGCGCCTTTTCTTTCGGTGACAGTGCCGGCACTTCACCCGCAGCAGCCTTGCCGCGCTTGGCGGCTGGCTCTTTGCTGGCGCTAGCCGAACCGCTGGTGGGCAGGTCTCGGATATGGCCGATACTCGACTTCACCACGTATTCGTTGCCCAAATACTTGTTGATGGTCTTGGCCTTAGCCGGGGATTCCACAATGACCAGCGATTTGCCCATGGATCAGAAAATTCCTGAATTCGAGAAGTGAAAGGCGGTTGGCGCCTGACGCGGCACCGCTATATATAGTGGCAACAAGGTGAGGTCAAGCGCAGGGTTTTGCGCGCACCCAGCTTATGGCTTGGTAAAAAGGCTTTCTTCGGCCTGCACCAAAGCAAAGCGTGGCACCTGTTCACCGTCAACTTCGACGGACTCCAGGAACATGCTCAAGGGACGCACCCAAAAGCCGTAATCGCCATACAGGGCTTGATAGAAGACCACTTCTTCTTCGGTTTCCRAATGCCGCGCGACACTGAATACGCGGTACTGCGGACCTTTGTAATGTTGGTAGAGCCCTGGTTGTATCGGCATGCTTTGGCCCTCACTCAAATTTTTTCAAAATAAAAACAAAAATAAATCCGGAAAAACAAAAACCGGGGCACTTGGCCCCGGCTTCCATCAGCGAGACGCTTAAACGCGTTCGAAGACGGTGGAGATGCCTTGGCCGAGACCAATGCACATGGTGGCCACCCCGAAGGTGCCGCCATTCTGCTTCATCACATTGAGCAAAGTGCCGGAGATACGCGCACCGGAGCAACCGAACGGGTGGCCCAGGGCGATCGCGCCACCGTGCAGGTTAACCTTCTCGTTCATCTTGTCGAGCACTTTCAGATCTTTCAGCACTGGCAGGGCCTGTGCGGCGAAAGCTTCATTGAGCTCGAAGAAGTCGATGTCGGAGATGCCCAGACCCGCGCGCTTCAGTGCTTTTTGTGTGGCCGGTACTGGACCATAGCCCATGATCGCCGGATCCACACCTGCCACTGCCATCGAGCGAATCACCGCCAGAGGCTGGATGCCCAGGTCCTGTGCGCGCTGCGCCGACATCACGATCATGCACGAAGCACCATCGGTGATCTGCGACGAGGTGCCCGCTGTCACGGTGCCGCCCTTCGGATTGAACGCCGGCTTCAGGGCCGCCAGGCTTTCCAGGGTGGTTTCCGGACGAATGGTTTCGTCGTAGTCGAAGGTTTTCAGGAAACCGTTCTCGTCGTAGCCCTGCATCGGGATGATTTCGTCTTTGAACTTGCCTTCCACGGTCGCCTTATGGGCGAGTTGGTGGGAACGCACGCCGAAAGCGTCCTGTTGCTCGCGGGTGATGCCGTGCATTTTGCCCAGCATTTCCGCGGTCAGGCCCATCATGCCCGAGGCTTTCGCCGCGTACAGCGACATGTGCGGGTTCGGATCGACACCGTGCATCATRCTCACATGGCCCATATGCTCGACGCCACCAACCACGAAAACGTCACCGTTGCCGGTCATGATCGCTTGCGCAGCAGTGTGCAGGGCACTCATCGACGAGCCGCACAGGCGGCTGACGGTCTGGCCGGCCGAGGTGTGCGGGATCTGGGTCATCAACGACGCCATGCGCGCGATGTTCCAGCCCTGCTCCAGGGTCTGGTTAACGCAGCCCCAGATCACGTCTTCGACTTCGCTCGGGTCAACCTTGACGTTGCGTTCCAGCAGTTTGCTGATCAGGTGCGCCGACATGTCTTCGGCGCGGGTGTTGCGGTGCATGCCGCCCTTGGAGCGGCCCATCGGAGTACGACCGAAGTCGACAATCACGACGTCTCTAGGATTCAAGCTCATAAGTTCACTCTCACTCTAGTTGGGGGCGCTTAACCGAAGAAGCTCTGGCCGTTCTTGGCCATTTCGCGCAGCTTCGCGGTCGGGTGGTACAGCGCGCCCAAATCAGCGTACTGGTCGGCCAGGGCAACGAACTCTGCCACACCGAGCGAGTCGATGTAGCGCAGCGCACCGCCACGGAATGGAGGGAAACCAATACCGTAGACCAGGCCCATGTCGGCTTCGGCAGCGGTTTCGACGATGCCGTCTTCCAGGCAACGCACGGTTTCCAGGCACAGCGGGATCATCATCCAGTTGATGATGTCTTCGTCGGTGACTTCGCGCTGCTCGTAAACGATCGGCTTGAGCACTTCCAGCACCGACGGATCGGCGACTTTCTTCTGCTTGCCCTTCTTGTCGGTCTCGTAGGCGTAGAAGCCCTTGCCGTTCTTCTGGCCCAGGCGCTTGGCTTCGTAGAGCACGTCAACGGCCGAACGGCGGTCGTCCTTCATGCGGTCCGGGAAACCTTCAGCCATCACGTCACGACCGTGGTGGCCGGTGTCGATGCCGACCACGTCCATCAGGTAGGCCGGGCCCATTGGCCAGCCGAACTTTTCCATGATCTTGTCGATACGGACGAAGTCCACACCGGCGCTGACCAGCTTGGCGAAACCGCCGAAGTACGGGAACAGGACGCGGTTGACCAGGAAGCCCGGGCAATCGTTGACGACGATCGGGTTCTTGCCCATTTTCTTGGCGTAGGCAACGGTGGTGGCGACAGCCAGCTCACTGGACTTCTCGCCACGGATCACTTCCACCAGYGGCATCATGTGCACCGGGTTGAAGAAGTGCATGCCGACGAAGTTTTCCGGACGCTTGAGGGCCTTGGCCAGCAAGGTGATGGAAATGGTCGAAGTGTTCGACGCGAGGATGGTGTCCTCTTTGACCTGGTCTTCCACTTCAGCCAGTACCGCTTGCTTGACCTTCGGGTTCTCGACGACCGCTTCAACCACCAGGTCCACGTGACCGAAGTCTCCGTAAGACAGGGTTGGACGAATGCCGTTGAGCACTTCAGCCATTTTCGCGGCGGTCATGCGACCTTTATCAACGCGGCCAACCAGCAGTTTGGCGGCTTCGGCCAGACCCTGCTCGATACCGTGCTCGTTGATGTCCTTCATCAGGATCGGCGTACCTTTGGAAGCCGACTGATAGGCGATACCGCCGCCCATGATGCCGGCGCCCAGTACGGCGGCCTGCTTCACGTCCCTGGCGATTTCGTCGTAGGCCTTGGCCTTTTTCTTCAGTTCCTGATCGTTCAGGAACAAGCCGATCAGGCTCTGCGCGGCCGAGGTCTTGGCCAGTTTGACGAAACCGGCTGCTTCAATTTCCAGCGCCTTGTCGCGACCGAAGTTCGCGGCTTTCTGGATGGTCTTGATCGCTTCAACCGGCGCCGGGTAGTTCGGGCCAGCCTGGCCAGCCACAAAACCTTTGGCGGTTTCGAAAGCCATCATTTGTTCGATGGCGTTGAGCTTCAGCTTTTCCAGCTTCGGCTGGCGCTTGGCCTTGTAGTCGAACTCGCCGGAAATGGCGCGTTTGACCAGTTCCAGCGCGGCGTCCTGCAGCTTCTCTGGAGCAACCACTGCATCGACAGCGCCAACTTTCAGCGCGTCTTCAGGACGGTTTTCCTTGCCGGCGGCAATCCACTCGATGGCGTTGTCGGCACCAATCAGGCGCGGCAGGCGCACAGTACCGCCGAAGCCCGGGTAGATGCCCAGCTTGACTTCCGGCAGACCGATCTTGGCGTTGGTGGACATGACGCGGTAGTCCGCCGCCAGGCACATTTCCAGACCGCCACCCAATGCGATGCCGTTGATTGCGGCTACAGTCGGGACGTTGAGGTCTTCGAAATCGCTGAAAATCCTGTTGGCTTCGAGGTTGCCAGCAACAAGTTCTGCATCCGGCAGCTTGAAGTTGTCGACAAATTCGGTGATGTCGGCGCCGACGATGAACACGTCCTTGCCACTGCTGACGATCACGCCCTTGATCGAAGCATCTGCCTTGATGGTGTCTACGGCCTGACGCAGTTCGTTCAGGGTTAGACGGTTGAACTTGTTGACGGACTCACCCTTGAGGTCGAACTTCAGTTCGACGATGCCACTTTCAAGAGCCTTAACCGTGATGGCTTTACCTTCGTAAATCATCAACTGATCTCCACGATATGGAAGCTGAACAGTACACGTCGGACGCAGGCGAATGGCTTGGCAGGGACGTTGATCGTCAATGCTACGCCCATTCCCCCGGCACACCCGCCAACGCGATAGTCGGGATTCTGTAGGAGCGGTCTGAAATACAAACGCTCAATTCATACGCCCGTTTGATTTGGGTACGTCACCTTCACGGAATTTCCGACAATTGTCAATCGCCTGAAAAACGGGTTGAAACGCGACTTTCCGGTCATTTCCGTACTGCGAAGACCTTAAACACGCCGAAGCATGCAAGGTCATTCATAGAATCAATTGTTAGAAAAGTCGCCCTAATTCGCTGCAGCCCGTGTTTAACACGCTACGCTGGCGAAACCAGGGGAAAAAGTTGAACGCTTTGGCGAATGCCCAGCGTAAGATCAGCCCACACCGTTTTACCGGCCTGCCTGGCCAACCCGCCCGATGAAGTTGTCGGGCTTTTTATTGCCTGATCGCTTCCTGTAGGAGCGAGCYTGCTCGCGATGAACCTGAGGACGCCGCAGGGGTGTCAGGTTGCCAGCGTCATCGTTGACGACCATCGCGAGCAGGCTCGCTCCTACAGGGGACCCGGTTTCAGGCCAGTGCCTTGAGGGTGGCATCGATCTGTTGCAACACCTCGGCCTCACCCTTCTCGCCCCAATACAAGGCGATTATTTGCTTGTCAGCCTCGACCTTGAAGACATTGCCTGGCAATTTTTCGAAATGATCGAGCAGCGCCCGATCTTCACAGATTTCCTGCCATTGATTGACCCAGACACCCGGTGATTTTTGCCAGTAACTCCAGCACGCCGGCTGACTGCCACGTCGCGGGCGATGGTACTGCGCACAGGGGCTTGGCGGCTCCTGGCTCAGCCAGTGCGGCCATTGCTGAGGTGCCAGTTGCATGGCCAGGCCGATGCGCCGGGCCTCCATCCGCAGGGCTATGCGCCCACTCTGGGCACGCGAGGGGCGCAACCATGCCAGCGGGCTGAGTACCACCAGCAGGATTGACACCACTATCCAGACCGTCATATCTGTACTCCCGATTCTTGATGAGCCCATTGTGTCACTTTGGAACCAATGCGCTTGAAACCAGCCATACTTACCAATATTGCATCCCTCAGGAGGAGCACCTCATGCCCTACAACCATATTCTGGTCGCTGTAGATCTGACCGAAGAGTGCGACCCTGTGATCCACCGCGCTCGCGAACTGTCGGTGAGCAACGGCGCGAAGCTGTCCCTGGTGCACATTGTCGAACCGATGGCGATGGCCTTCGGCGGCGACGTGCCGATGGACCTGTCACAACTGCAACAGCAGCAGTTCGATCAGGCCAAGGAGCGACTGGAGCGCCTCAAGCACAAATACGCCGAACTCGAAGGCGCCAACTGCCACCTGACCTACGGCCAGCCACGCCAGGAAATTCACCACATGGCCAAGGAGCAGACCTGCGACCTGATCGTGGTGGGCAGCCATGGCCGGCACGGCCTGGCACTGCTGCTGGGCTCCACCGCCAATGACGTGCTGCATGGCGCGCCTTGCGATGTGCTGGCGGTGCGCCTGCAAACCAAATCCTGAAGTTGTAGGTACCCCCTGTGGGAGCGAGCTTGCTCCGGGCGGCGTTCCGACGATGAGGCACTGACAGTCGATATCAACGTTGACTGACAGGCCGCCATCGTCGGAACGCCGCCCGGAGCAAGCTCGCTCCCACATTGAAAATTAACAACCTTCAAATCTTCATACGAAAAGCCCGGCGTTCATCACTGAACGCCGGGCTTTTTTATTGCGGGATCAATCAGGCATCCAGTTCGGCCCAACGCTCGACCATGATGTCGAGTTCAGCCTGCAACTGCTCCAGCTGAGCAATCACCGCAGCCGTTTCGGCGGCAGGACGCTGATAGAAGCCCGCATCCGCCATCTGTGCTTCAACGGCGGCGATCTGTTGCTCCATGGCTTCGATCTGCCCCGGCAACGCTTCCAGTTCGCGCTGCAACTTGTAGCTGAGCTTTTTCTTCGCTACTGGCGCTTCGACGGCCGCCGCAACCGGCGCAGGCTCGGCCTTCACCACCGCAGAATTCAGGTCGGCCTTGCCGGACTTGCTCTCGGTCACGCCCAGCAGGCGCGGCGAGCCGCCCTGACGCAGCCAGTCCTGGTAGCCACCGACGTACTCGCGAACCTGGCCTTCACCTTCGAAAACCAGAGTGCTGGTGACCACGTTGTCGAGGAATGCCCGGTCGTGGCTGACCATCAGCACGGTGCCATTGAAGGTCAGCAAGACTTCTTCGAGCAGTTCGAGGGTTTCAACGTCGAGGTCGTTGGTCGGTTCGTCGAGTACCAGCAGGTTCGCCGGCTTGCTGAACAACTTGGCCAGCAACAGACGGGCACGCTCACCACCGGACAGCGCCTTGACCGGCGTGCGGGCACGCTGCGGGCTGAACAGGAAGTCGCCGAGGTAGCTCAGCACGTGGCGGCTCTGACCATCGATATCGATGAAGTCGCGACCTTCGGCGACGTTGTCGATCACGGTTTTTTCCAGGTCCAGCTGATGGCGCAACTGGTCGAAGTAGGCAACATCGATCCTGGTGCCCTCTTCCACTTTGCCGCTGGTCGGCTGCAGGCCGCTGAGCATCAGCTTCAGCAACGTGGTCTTGCCGGTACCGTTGGCGCCAAGCAGACCGATACGGTCGCCGCGCTGCAGCACCATGGAGAAGTCCTTGATCAGGAACGGGCCGCCCGGGTGAGCGAAGCTCACGTTCTCGAGCACCATCACTTGCTTGCCGGACTTGTCGGCAGTATCCAGCTGGATATTGGCCTTGCCGGTACGCTCACGACGTTCGCTACGCTCGACACGCAGGGCCTTGAGGGCACGTACGCGGCCTTCGTTACGGGTGCGACGGGCCTTGATGCCCTGACGAATCCACACTTCTTCCTGGGCCAGGCGCTTGTCGAACAACGCGTTGGCGGTGGCTTCGGCAGCGAGTTCGGCTTCTTTGTGCACGAGGAAACTGGCGTAGTCGCCGTTCCAGTCGATCAGGCCGCCGCGATCCAGTTCGAGGATGCGGGTGGCCAGGTTCTGCAGGAAAGAACGGTCGTGCGTGATGAACAGCACGGCGCCCTGGAAATCCTTCAGTGCTTCTTCAAGCCAGGCGATGGCACCGATGTCCAGGTGGTTGGTCGGTTCGTCGAGCAGCAGCAGGTCCGGCTCGGACACCAGGGCCTGGGCCAGCAGCACGCGACGACGCCAGCCGCCGGACAACTCGGCGAGGGTCTTGTCGGCCGGCAGTTGCAGGCGGCTCAGGGTGCTGTCGACCAGGGTCTGCAGGCGCCAGCCATCGCGGGCCTCGAGGTCGTGCTGGACGTGCATCAGTTTGTCCAGATCGGCGTCAGTGACGATGTTCTGGCTCAGGTGGTGATATTCGGCGAGCAGGGCGCCAACGCCGTCCAGGCCTTCGGCCACCACGTCGAATACTGTCCGCTCGTCGGCCACCGGCAATTCTTGCGGCAATTCGCCGATCTTGAGCCCGGGTGCACGCCAAACGGAGCCGTCATCGGGCTTCTGGTCGCCCTTGACGAGCTTCATCATGCTGGACTTGCCAGTGCCGTTGCGGCCGATGATGCACACCCGCTCACCACGGGCGATCTGCCAGGACACCTTGTCCAACAACGGCATAGCGCCGAAAGCAAGGGACACATCGCTGAATTTGAGCAGGGTCATGAGCTTCTCCAAAAACCGGGCGCGCATTCTACCTGACTTGAGGCTTCAGAAGGCCGGCAATTTCACTCTCGCAGCACTCTGCATGACAAATGTTGCGAACTGATGCGGGAACACCCGCAAAGCTTTCACCGGCTGCTGGCAAAAGGCTAAGCTACAGACAATTCAGCGCGGGCCTGGCCCGCGCTTGTCATGATTTTCTCTGCCCGGACGTCTCATGCGCAGTCGCCTTTTCAATCTTTTATCTGCATTTTTACTGTCTGCCGCTGCCGTCCAATCCGCCCAGGCGGTGGACCTGTCCACCCAACGCCAGTATTACGATGAAGCCAAGCGCGCCCTGGCCAAGGGCGACAGTGGCCCGTATTTCCGTTACAGCCAGGCCCTCGCCGATTATCCGCTGGAACCTTACCTGGCGTACGACGAGCTGACCGCGCGCCTGAAAACCGCGAGCAACGCCGAAATCGAGAAGTTCCTCGCCGAACACGGCGACCTGCCCCAGGCCAACTGGATGAAGCTGCGCTGGTTGCGCTGGCAGGCGGATCGGGGTGACTGGGCGACCTTCGTCAAGTATTACGACCCGAAAATGAACTTCACCGAACTGGACTGCCTGAATGCGCAGTACCAGCTCAGCCACAATCTCAAGACCGAAGGTAACGCCAACGCCGAAAAACTCTGGCTGACCGGCAAATCCCAACCCGAAGCCTGTGACACGTTGTTCGGCATGTGGGCCGCCGAAGGTCAGTTGACCGAACAAAAACGCTGGGAGCGCACCAAACTCGCCGCCCAGGCGCGCAACTACCCGCTGGCCAACAGCCTGATCAACGGCATGACCAACCTCGCCCCTCGCGGTCGCTTGCTGGTGGACGTCGCGCAGAAACCGGAACTGCTCAACCAGTCGTCACGCTTCACCCCGGCCGACGAAGCCATGTCCGATGTGGTCAGCCTCGGCCTGCGCCGCCTGGCTCGCCAGGACCCGGACAAGGCCATGGACCTGCTCGACGGTTACGCCAGCAGCATGCACTTCTCCCGGGATGAAAAAGTGGCGATCGCCCGGGAAATCGGCCTGACCCTCGCACGACGTTTCGACAGTCGCGCACTGGATGTCATGACCAAATACGACCCCGAGCTGCGCGACAACACCGTTTCCGAGTGGCGCCTGCGCCTGCTCCTGCGCCTGGCGCGCTGGGACGATGCCTACCAGTTGACCCGCCGCCTGCCCCAGGACCTGGCCACCACCAACCGCTGGCGTTACTGGCAGGCCCGCAGCCTGGAACTGGCGCAACCGCAGAATCCGGAAGCGCAGACGCTCTATAAAAGCCTGGCCCGCGAACGCGACTTCTATGGTTTCCTCGCCGCCGATCGCTCGCAGTCGCCCTACTCTTTGCTCAACAAGCCGCTGGTGCTCAGTCAGGCCACCATCAACAAGGTGCGTAACACGCCCGGCGTACGCCGCGCCCTGGAACTGCACGCCCGCGGGCAGATCGTCGATGGCCGCCGTGAGTGGTACTACGTCAGCCGTCACTTCAGCCGCGACGAAATGGTCGCCCAGGCCAAACTGGCCTACGACCTGAAATGGTACTTCCCGGCGATCCGCACCATCAGCCAGGCGCAGTATTGGGATGACCTGGATATCCGCTTCCCGATGGCCCACCGCGAGACCCTGGTGCGTGAAGCGAAGAATCGCGGCCTGCATCCGAGCTGGGCGTTCGCCATCACCCGCCAGGAAAGTGCGTTCATGGACGACGCCCGCTCCGGGGTCGGCGCCTCGGGCCTGATGCAACTGATGCCCGCCACCGCCAAGGAAACCGCACGCAAGTTCAGTATTCCCTATAGCTCGCCACAGCAACTGCTGGATCCGGACAAGAACATCCAGCTCGGTGCCGCCTACCTGAGCCAGGTGCACAGCCAGTTCAACGGCAACCGGGTCCTCGCCTCCGCCGCCTACAACGCCGGCCCCGGCCGCGTACGCCAATGGTTGCGTGGTGCGGACCACCTGAGTTTCGACGTGTGGGTGGAAAGCATCCCGTTCGACGAAACCCGCCAGTACGTGCAAAACGTGTTGTCGTACTCGGTGATCTACGGTCAGAAGCTCAATGCGCCACAGCCGATCGTGGATTGGCATGAGCGGTTTTTCGACGATCAATGATCGGTAGTGCCGGCGCTCTAAAAAATGCCCGCATCAAACGATGCGGGCATTTTTTTGTCAGAGGCCTTGAAGACGCAAAGATCAAAAGATCGCAGCCTGCGGCAGCACCTACAGTTCGGCGGTAACCTTGCCATCACTGAACTGCAACGCCGCCAACCGTGCATACAACGCATTGCTGGCAATCAGCTCCTGATGCGTGCCCACCGCCACCAGTTTCCCCTGGTCCATCACCGCAATTCGGTCGGCGTTTTTCACCGTGGCCAGGCGATGAGCGATTACCAGGGTGGTACGGTTTTTCATCAGGCTCGGCAGCGCCTGCTGGATCAGGTGTTCACTCTGGGCGTCGAGGGCGCTGGTGGCTTCGTCGAGGAGCAGGATCGGGGCGTCCACCAGCAACGCGCGGGCGATGGCCAGGCGTTGGCGCTGACCACCGGACAAACCGAGACCACCGTCCCCCAGATGAGTCTGGTAACCGTTGGGCATGGCTTCGATAAAGTCATGGGCATAAGCGATTTTTGCCGCTTCCTGTACCTCGGCCGAAGTCGCCTTCGGACTGCCGTAGCGAATGTTTTCTTCAATGCTGCCGAAAAACAGTGCCGGGGTTTGCGACACCAGGGCGAAACAGCGACGCAGGTCCAGCGGATCGAGTTGAGTCAACGGCACGCCATCGAGCAGGATGCGTCCCTCGGCCGGGTCGTAAAAACGCAGCAGTAAGTCATACACCGTCGATTTTCCGGCTCCCGATGGCCCGACCAGCGCCAGCGTCTCACCGGCATTGACGGTCAGGCTCAACCCGTCGACGGCATAACTTTGCGGCCGCGACGGGTAGGAAAAACGCACATTTTGCAGTTGCAGTTGGCCGTCGACCCGGTCCGGCAGTGTCACCGCGCCTGCCACCGGCGGCAGGATGATGTTTTGCGAACGCAGCAACTCGGCAATCCGCTCGGCCGCGCCGGCTGCCCGCTGCAATTCGCCAATCACTTCGCTCAAGGTGCCGAACGCGCTGCCGACGATCAGGCTATAGAACACGAACGCCGCCAGCTCGCCGGCGGAAATTCGCCCGGCGATGACGTCCATGCCGCCGACCCAGAGCATCACCCCGACCGCGCCCAATACCAGGACGATCACCAGGGTAATCAGCCAGGCCCGCTGGAAGATGCGCTTGCGCGCGGTGTTGAACGCCTCCTCCACGGTCACGGCAAACCGGCGCTCGTCCTCGGCCTGATGGTTGTAGGCCTGCACGGTCTTGATCTGGCCCAGGGTTTCGGAAACATAGCTGCCGATGTCGGCAATCCGGTCCTGACTCAGGCGCGAGAGGTTACGCACCCGGCGGCCGAAGATCAGGATCGGCGCGACCACCAAAGGCAAGGCCACCACCACGATACTGGTGAGCTTGGGGTTGGTGATGAACAGCAAGACGATCCCGCCGATCACCATCAACAGATTGCGCAGGAACAACGACAGCGAAGAACCGATGACCGATTGCAGCAGAGTGGTATCGGCGGTCAGGCGGGACTGGATTTCGGAGCTGCGATTGTCTTCGTAAAACCCCGGGTGCAGGTAAATCAGATGGTTAAACACCCGACGCCGGATATCGGCGACGCAGCGTTCACCGATCCACGACACCAGGTAAAACCGCGCAAACGTACCGATTGCCAGCCCCATGACCAGCAACATGAACAGAGTGATGGACTGATTGAGCAGATGCGGTGACTGGGTCATGAACCCCTGGTCCACCAGCAGGCGGATGCCCTGCCCCATGGACAAGGTGATGCCGGCGGTGGCGATCAGCGCCAGCAAGGCGCCAAAGGCCTGCCAGCGATACGGCGCAATGAAACGACGGGCCAGGCGAACGGCACGGCGGTGACGGGCAGAGAGCATCGCAATCATCCAGGACAAAGCAGTCATTAGGGTCAGCCTACACCGCTCAATGGGGTGGCTCGCTGCAAATCACAATGAGTCAGGTTAATTATGTCCACCAACACTAGAGGCTAGACGCTATTGGTCTAAAGTTCGGCTAGCCACGTGCCGGCATTTCTGGTGGACTGGTACTGTCCGCCCGGAAAGATCGCAGGGAGTTGTCATAGCGCGGTCACCTGGCGGTTCTACAGTAAGCACACAACCTGATGAGGAGACAGGCCATGTCCTTGCAACACAGCAGCGATGACAAGATTCAAGTGATCCGCACGCAACCAGACCAGTCTCTGGGTTGCTCGATTATTGACGAGCAGGGGCGCGAAGTACCGATCACTGAAAAAATGATCCAGAAAGCTTGCCGCGAACTGGAAAAGCGACTGGTCAAACCTGCCGAACAAGAGTGATATAGCCACCGTCTTCTTGGCCCGGCCCATGGTTGGCCGGGTTTTTTATGCCTGCTTATCCAATCCGGGACTGTGGCGCGCCCATCGCGAGCAGGCTCGCTCCTACAGGGGATTTGTTGTGCATGAAGATCCAGTGTAGGAGCGAGCCTGCTCGCGATAGGGCCGCCACGAACTATCAGATTGCCGTCGCCCCCAACGCCGCCACAATCCTCTGCAACTCAGGCGATTCACCTTCGATCCGCACCTGCAATCCGTCGATCTCCCGGCGCAACGGGTACTGCTTGCGCAGCACGTCGAATGCCGCACGCTGCTCGCTGACACTGCCGACCAGGCTGCGACGGAAATCCGCATCGTCACGACGCGGGTCATATACGCCACGGCACAGCATCGCCAAGGCCCAGGCCGGGTCGCTTTGCGCATTCAGGGTCACGTGCGACAGCCACGGTGCCGGCAGCAAATCGCTCAGGCTGACGCGGGCCGGTTGCCCGAGGAAATCGCAATACGCCTGATAAATCTGCGCGGTCCCTCGCTGCTTGCCGTCGAGGCTGTAACCGGCAATGTGCGGCGTTGCCAGCACGCACAGCTCGGCCAGCGCCACGTCGACTTCAGGCTCGCTTTCCCACACATCGAGCACCGCTTGCAGGTCTTCGCGTTCCAGCAGCACTTCGCGCAGGGCTGAGTTGTTCACCACCGGCCCGCGACTGGCATTGATCAGCCAGGTGCCGAACTTGAGCTGGTTCAGGCGTGTCTTATCGAACAAATGCCAGGTCGATAGCTGTCCCTGCCTGGTCAGCGGCGTGTGCAGGCTGATGACGTCGCACGCTTCGATGATCTGCTCGAGGCTGACGTAGTCACCGCCTTCAGCGGCCTGCCGTGGCGGATCGCACACCAGCACTTTCCAGCCCAGGCCTTGCAGGACTTTGACCAATCGCCCGCCCACTTCGCCGGCACCGACTACGCCATAGGTACGCCGGGTCAGGTCGACGCCTTCGATTTCGGCCAGGGTCAGCAAGCTGCCGAGCACATAGTCGACCACGCCGCGGGCATTGCAGCCCGGTGCGCTGGACCAGGTGATACCGGCCTGCTGAAAGTAATCCAGGTCCAGATGATCGGTGCCGATGGTGCATGTACCGACAAAGCGCACCTTGCTGCCTTCGAGTAGTGCGCGATCGACGTTGGTCACCGAACGCACCAACAGCACATCGGCCTGTTCGACCGTGGCACGGTCGATGGAACGACCCGGCACCCGGCGGATATCACCGAAGCCTTCGAAGAAGGCATCGAGCAGGGGGATATTTTCGTCGGCAACAATCAGCATGGCAGGCTCCTTTGGCGGATCGGCAGTGTAGGCGTAGATGACGCATCGCGCCTAGACGCATCTCTCTGTATCTGTAGGAGGGTTGATTACAAATCCACAACACGGGTCTTTTCCTGACCGCCGCGTCAACGCGTAGAATGCGCGCCTGTGCATCAACACCTTTTGGACGTTTCGCCATTGAATCCTGTAATCGAGAATACCGCCGCCATTTCGCCTGCGCGGACAACACCCGTTCGCCTGGAACTCAAAGGCCTGCTCAACCTGGCCCTGCCCATCATGATCGCGCAACTGGCCACCACGGCCATGGGCTTCGTCGATGCGGTGATGGCCGGCCGCGTCAGCCCACGGGACCTGGCTTCGGTGGCCCTGGGCAACTCGATCTGGATTCCCGTCTACCTGTTGATGTCCGGCGTTCTGCTGGCTACCACACCCAAGGTCGCGCAACGTTTTGGCGCCGGGCAGTTTGACGAGATCGGTCCGCTGGTACGCCAGGCGCTGTGGCTGGCACTGTGTGTCGGGTTGATCGGCAGCGGCCTGCTGCTCGGTGCCGAGCCGATCCTGCACTGGATGAAAGTCGATCCGCAATTGATCGAGCCGAGCATGGGCTACCTGCACGGGATCGCCTTCGGCTTGCCGGGCATGGCTTTTTATTACGTACTGCGCTGCTACAGCGATGGCATGGGGCGCACCCGTCCGAGCATGGTCATTGGCTTGTGCGGCCTGCTGCTGAACATTCCGCTGAACTATGCGTTGATCTATGGCCATTTCGGCGCACCGGCCCTGGGCGGCGTCGGTTGCGGCTGGGCCAGCGGCATCGTGATGTGGTTCATGGCGTTGAGCATGGCCGGCTGGACGTTCTGGGCGCCCTTCTATTCCCGCACCCGTGTGCTGGTGCGCTTCGACCGTCCGCAATGGGCCGTGATCAAGCGCCTGGTCGGCATTGGCCTGCCGATTGGTATCGCCGTCTTCGCAGAGTCCAGCATTTTTGCGGTCATTGCGCTATTGATTGGCAGTCTTGGCTCCACGGTGGTGGCCGGGCATCAAATCGCCCTGAATATCAGCTCGTTGCTGTTCATGATTCCCTATTCGCTGGGCATGGCGGTGACCGTGCGCGTCGGTCAGGCACTGGGGGCCGGCAACCCCTGGCAGGCGCGCTTCGCGGCGAAGGTCGGGCTCGGCGCGGCACTGGTGTTCGCAGCGTTCTCGGCGAGCCTGATCCTGCTGCTGCGCGAACCCATCGCCTCGATCTACACGCCTGACAGGAACGTGATCCAGATTGCATCGATGCTGATTGTCTATGCCGCGTTGTATCAGTTTTCCGATGCCATCCAGGTGATTTGCGCGGGCGCGTTGCGTGGCTACCAGGACACCCGGGTGACGATGATCCTGACCTTGTTCGCCTATTGGGGCATCGGTCTGCCGGTCGGTTACGTGCTGGGACTGACCGATTGGTTCGGTCCGGCCAGCGGCCCGAGCGGGCTGTGGGAAGGGTTGATTGCCGGCTTGAGCTGTGCGGCGCTGATGTTGTCGATCCGCCTGACGCTCAGTGCGCGCAAACGGATTCGTAACAGTCAGGGTTGATCGCCGCAACCCTGTAGGAGCGAGCTTGCTCGCGAAGGTCGTGAACGATAACGCGTAAACCAGATGCCCAACGGCGCCTTCGGTTTTTTCGCGAGCAAGCTCGCTCCTACAGGGGGGGGGCTGATCAGCCGGACTTCTTGCGAATCCAGTAGAGGTAGGTGCCCGCTTCTTCGTGCTGCGCCACCAGTTCGTGGTCAAGAAACACACAGAACTTGGGAATGTCGCGACGGGTCGACGGGTCAGTGGCGATCACCTTGAGCAGGCCGCCGGGCACCAGGTCACGGATGTGCTGGTGCAGCATCATCACCGGCTCGGGGCAGTTGAGGCCGGTGGCGTCGAGGGTGCCGTCTACCGGCGTATCAAGCATTTCACTCATGATTCACTCCTGAAACTGGCCGGCATTGTCGCGCATTGCCGGGTGTAACGTCATCTATGACACCTGTGGGAGCGAGCCTGCTCGCGATGGCGGTGGGTCAATCAACAAAAATGTTGAATGTGATGGCCTCATCGCGAGCAGGCTCGCTCCTACAGGGGGATTGCGGTGCTTCAGCGGGATTTGGGCTTCTTCACATCCAGCCGGCGCAAATGGCACGTCACTTCCTCACGGTCGTGGTACAGCTGCTTGCAGCCGATCTCGACCTTGATACCCCGTGCCTTGAAGCCATCGGCAATGCGCTCGAGCAAACGCTTCACTTCGGCATAGCGCTGTTTCATCGGCAGCTTGAGGTTGACCACCGCCTCGCGGCAATGGCCATCGCCGATCCACTCTTCCAGCATCGCGGCGTTGCGTGCCGGCTTCTCGACGATGTCGCAGACCATCCAGTCCACCGGTTGCTTGGGCTTGAAGGTGAAACCGTCGGCCATCAGATGTTGCACCAGCCCCGTGTCCATCAGGCTTTCGGCCATCGGCCCGTTGTCGATGGCGGTCACCAGCATGCCGCGGTTGACCAATTGCCAGGTCCAGCCACCAGGAGCGGCCCCGAGGTCGACGCCGGTCATATCGCCGTGCAGGCGCTCGTCCCACTGGTCGCGCGGGATGAAGTGGTGCCAGGCCTCTTCCAGCTTGAGGGTCGAACGGCTCGGTGCCTCGCGGGGGAATTTCAAACGGGGAATGCCCATCGGCCACATGGCCGAGTTGTTCGACTCGGCCAGGCCCATGAACACTTCGCGGCCGCTTTTGAAGGTCAGCAACAGGCGCGGCTTGTGCGCGTCTTCCACCAGCTTGCCGGCGGCCATCAACGCCTTGCGCAGGTGCACTTCGAATTTCTTGCAGAAGTTCGACAGCTCCTTGCCATCGTTGGTGTCGACCATTTCCAGCCACAGGCTGCCGCACAGCGGAAAGTCCGCCATATGCGCGAGGATCACGCTGATGCGGTCGGTTTCCGGCAGATCGATGAAGATCCCCCGGGCCCACTGGCGCGGGAAGATCAGCTCGGCAAAACGCTGCCCGCGCATCAGGCGCTCGGCGCCGTCTTCTTCGGTGCAGACGAATTCGGCGCAAGCCGTGGCGGCTTTGGCCTTGGCATAACCGGCCACGTTCAGCCGTGCGGCAAGGTCGGAAATCTCGGAACAGACTTCACCTTCGAAGCCCGGCCGGCAATGCATGAATAGGGTGTTCATTCTTACTCCTGGGCAATGGCGAGGAAATTCAGCCACTGCGCGATGCCCAGGCTTGCGTTGAAGCAAAGCCTGTCACGAAAACCCGCGCATGATAGCCGACTTCGGAACCTCGGACTTAGCGATAGAGTCCAGTTATTAGCCAGCTACTTAAAACAGGGCTAGGTTTAATGTTCTGCCCGTCCCCTCAGTCCGTCGCCATGCGGACTTGAACAGACTGTCTGAAAACGTAGCGAGCGAAGGCAAGACAAGGCAAAAACAGGCTTGGAAGCGGAGTTTACGAGTTGTAAATGAGCATTCCGAGCCTGTTTTTAACGCAGGATTGCCGAGCACAGTAGTTTTCAGACAGTCTGAAAGGAGTGATCGTAATGCCGTCGCTTAATAGCCTGAAAACGCTCAAGACTCTGCAAGTCGGCAACAAGACCTACCACTACTTCAGCCTGCCGGAAGCCGCCAGAAGCCTGGGCGACCTGGACAAGTTGCCGATGTCGTTGAAAGTCCTGCTGGAAAACCTGCTGCGCTGGGAGGACGAAAAAACCGTCACCGGCGCCGACCTCAAGGCGCTCGCCGCCTGGCTCAAGGAGCGTCGCTCCGAGCGCGAGATCCAGTACCGCCCGGCGCGGGTGCTGATGCAGGACTTCACCGGCGTACCGGCGGTGGTCGACCTGGCCGCGATGCGCGCGGCAATGGCCAAGGCCGGCGGCAATCCGCAGCGGATCAACCCGCTGTCGCCGGTAGACCTGGTGATCGACCACTCGGTGATGGTCGACAAGTTCGCCAGCAGCAGCGCCTTCGAGCAGAACGTCGACATTGAAATGCAGCGCAATGGCGAGCGTTATGCGTTCCTGCGCTGGGGCCAGAGTGCCTTTGACAATTTCAGCGTGGTGCCGCCGGGCACCGGGATCTGCCACCAGGTGAATCTTGAATACCTCGGCCGCACGGTGTGGACCAAGGACGAGGACGGCCGCACCTATGCCTTCCCCGATACGTTGGTGGGCACCGACTCCCACACCACCATGATCAACGGCCTCGGCGTGCTCGGCTGGGGCGTCGGCGGTATCGAGGCGGAAGCGGCGATGCTCGGGCAACCGGTGTCGATGCTGATTCCGGAGGTCATCGGCTTCAAACTCACCGGCAAGCTCAAGGAAGGCATCACCGCTACCGACCTGGTGCTGACCGTGACCCAGATGCTGCGCAAGAAAGGCGTGGTGGGCAAATTCGTCGAGTTCTACGGCGATGGCCTCGCCGACCTGCCGCTCGCCGACCGCGCGACCATCGCCAACATGGCCCCGGAATACGGCGCCACCTGCGGCTTCTTCCCGGTGGACGACGTCACGCTGGAGTACCTGCGCCTCTCAGGCCGCCCCCTCGAAACGGTGCAACTGGTCGAGGCCTACAGCAAGGCCCAGGGCCTGTGGCGCCTGCCTGGCCAGGAACCGCTGTTCACCGACAGCCTGGCGCTGGACATGGGGCGCGTCGAAGCCAGCCTCGCGGGGCCGAAACGCCCGCAGGACAGGGTATCGCTGCCGAATGTCGCCCAAGCCTTCAGCGACTTCGTCGACCTGCAATTCAAACCCGCCAGCAAGGAAGAAGGCCGCCTGGAAAGCGAAGGCGGTGGCGGTGTTGCCGTCGGCAATGCCGATATGGCCGGTGAAGCGGATTACCACCACGAAGGCCAGACCTATCGCCTGAAAAACGGCGCGGTGGTGATTGCCGCGATCACCTCCTGCACCAACACTTCCAACCCGAGCGTGATGATGGCGGCTGGGCTGCTGGCGAAGAAGGCCGTGGAAAAAGGCCTGAAACGCAAACCCTGGGTGAAGAGTTCGCTGGCCCCCGGCTCGAAAGTGGTCACCGACTACTACAAGGCGGCCGGTCTGACCCACTACCTCGATGAATTGGGCTTTGCCCTGGTCGGCTATGGCTGCACCACCTGCATCGGCAACTCCGGGCCGCTGCCAGAACCCATCGAAAAAGCCATCCAGCAAGCCGACCTCACGGTGGCATCGGTGCTCTCAGGCAATCGCAACTTCGAAGGCCGGGTGCACCCGCTGGTGAAAACCAACTGGCTGGCCTCCCCGCCACTGGTGGTCGCCTACGCGCTGGCAGGCACAGTGCGCACCGATCTCAGCCGCGAGTCGTTGGGCGATGACAAGGACGGCAAACCGGTTTACCTGCGGGACATCTGGCCAAGCAGTAAAGAAATTGCCGACGCGGTGAACCAGGTCAACACCGCGATGTTTCACAAGGAATACGCCGAAGTGTTTGCCGGAGACGCGCAATGGCAGGCGATCAAGGTTCCGCAGGCGGCGACCTATGTCTGGCAGGACGATTCGACCTACATCCAGCACCCACCGTTCTTCGATGACATCGGCGGCCCGCCGCCTGTGATCAAGGATGTCTGCGCAGCGAACATTCTCGCACTGCTCGGCGACTCGGTGACCACCGACCACATCTCCCCGGCCGGCAACATCAAGGCCGACAGCCCGGCAGGGCAATACCTGCGCGACAAAGGCGTGGAGCCACGGGACTTCAACTCCTACGGCTCGCGGCGCGGCAACCATGAAGTGATGATGCGCGGCACCTTCGCCAACATCCGCATACGCAACGAAATGCTCGGCGGCGAGGAAGGCGGCAACACCCGCTACATTCCCACAGGGGAGAAAATGCCGATCTACGACGCCGCCATGCGCTATCAGGCTTCGGGCACGCCGCTGGTGGTGATCGCCGGCCAGGAATACGGCACCGGATCGAGCCGCGACTGGGCGGCCAAGGGCACCAATCTGCTGGGGGTGAAAGCGGTCATCGCCGAAAGCTTCGAACGGATTCACCGCTCCAATCTGGTGGGCATGGGCGTGTTGCCGCTGCAGTTCAAGCTGGATCAGAACCGCAAGAGCCTGAAGCTCAACGGCAGTGAAACCCTGGACATCCTCGGCTTGACCGGTGTCGAACTGACGCCACGGATGAACCTGTCGCTGGTCATCACCCGTAAAGACGGCAGCAAGGAAAAGGTCGAGGTGTTGTGCCGGATCGATACGCTCAATGAAGTGGAATACTTCAAGTCGGGAGGAATTTTGCATTACGTGTTGCGGCAGTTGATTGCCTCATAACGGTTCGCCCCCACGAGTGCAAATCAGGCAAACTCCTCGCGCAGCATCGCCACGAACGCCTCACGCGCCGGGTGCACCCCGGCGTTTTCGTGCCAGTAAAAGAGGTTGTCGACGGCGGTCAGTTCGGGGAATTCAAACCCCGCACAGCCGGCACCTTTGGCGTACTGGTCGAACACGCCTTTGGGCACCAGTGCCACCCCAGCCCCGGCGCTGACACAACCGACAATCGCGCCATAACTGGCCAGGCTGACAATCGGCAGTGCCTGACCCTGTCGCAGCAACCAGTGTTCCAGCGCCGCCCGGTACGGACAGCCCTGCGGCCACATGAATACGGTCTGGTCCCGCAAGTCGCTGATGTCCCGCAGCGGCCCCAGGGAGGTCGAGGCGATCAGCAATAAATCCTCGCGGTACATCGGCGTGCGCTTGAGGTGCGAACGCTCGACATCCACCGCCACGATGGCGCCGTCGAGTTTGTGATTGAGCGTGTCGTCGAGCAACTGCCCCCAGGAGCCGGTGGTCAGCTCCAGCGCCACCTGCGGAAAACGCTTGTGGAATTTCGCCAGCAGACGCGGCAAACGCCCGGTGGCCGACGACTCGATTGCCCCGATTCGCAATGGCCCCGAGGGTTCGGCCGAAGGGTCGACCGCACGCTTGGCCTCGGCGGTGAGGGCGAGAATTTTCGAGGCGTAGGCCAGGAAGGTCTGCCCCGACGGGCTGATGCGCAGCCCTCGACCCTCACGCAGAAACAGCGCGACGCCGAGTTCGACCTCCAGAGCCTTGATCCGTGCCGTGATGTTCGACGGCACGCAATGCAGCACCTCGGCCGCACGGGCGATGCTGCCGACGTCGGCCACGGTCTTGAACATGCGAATCTGTGCCAGCTCCATACATCACCCATAGTGAACGGTTAGCGCAGTATAAGTCAGTTGTGGCGAACGATGCGCTTTCTGATACTCGGTGCATCCGCTCACAGGTGCACGACCATGACGCCGCTCACACCCTCCCCCGTTTCACCCTGGAAAATCATCCTGGCCATGACGTTTGTCGTGGCGTGCTGGGGGTATTCCCCAACCGGCATCCATATCGGCCTGCAGGCCTACGACCCCGTGCACCTGGCACTCCTGCGCTTCCTGCTGGCCTCCGTGTTCATGTCTGTGGTCGCGATATTCAAGGGCATTCGTTTGCCCAGGCTTCGAGATCTGCCGCTGATGTTCGGCCTGGGTTTCTTTGCCGTGAGCCTGCACCACGTGGCGATCAACTTCGGGCAGCAGGGTGTCAGCGCTGGGGCTTCGAGCGTCCTGGCCCAGACCACGCCGCTGTTCAGCACATTGATTGCGCGCTTCGTGTTCAAGGACCAGGTGAGCCTGTGGCGCTGGGGTTGTGTGCTGCTCGGGTTGTTTGGCGTGCTGATTGTGGTGGCGGGTGATCATGGCCTGGGCAGTATTGATGCCCACGGATTGCTGATCCTGCTGGCGGCGGTGTCCTGGAGTCTCTACTTTGCCCTGCAAAAGCATCACACCGGGCGTTACGACGGGCTGACGCTGGTGTGTTACACGGTGTGGTCCGGGACGGTGTTGTTGTTGATTTATCTGCCCGGCCTGATGGATCAAGTCGCGATTGCGCCGCTGCATGTGCAGTTCGCCGTGCTGGCGCTGGGGATTTTCCCGAGTGCCCTGGCGTACCTGGCCTGGGCCTATGTGCTGGCGCATGTCGACTTGAGCCGGGCGACGATGACGCTGTATCTGACGCCGCCGACGGCGATGGTCATTGCGTCTTATGCACTCGGCGAGCGGCCGACATTGATGATCGTGGTTGGTGGGCTGGTGGTGCTGGCGAGTGTGCTGGCGTTGAATCTGGAACGGCGGGTTGTGGTTGTTCAGGTTGCTCGGGTCTGATCCATGCTTTTTGTTGCCTGGACTGACGCCTTCGCGGGCAAGCCCGCTCCTACAGGGGTACGCATTCCAATGTGGGAGCGAGCCTGCTCGCGATGAACGATGACGCAGTGCATCTGAAAAACAGACAACCTCAACTAGCCGAAAACCGGTCACGACTGTTGGTCAGGTGCAGCCACATGGCCGCGCGCGCCGCGTCCGGGTCCTGGCGCTTGATGGCATTGAGGATCGCCTCGTGCTCAAGGTTGGCCAACTCGCCGAGCTTGCTCAAGTCCACCGCACCGCGCTCGGCGGCATTGACCCGGGTGCGCGGGATCATCGCACTGCCCAGGTGCTGCATGATCTCAGTGAAGCACACATTGCCGGTGGCTTCGGCGATCAGCAGATGAAAACGCCGGTCCGCTTCGACACAGCTGTCGTTGTTGGCCAGCAGGCTTTGATAGTCGTCCAGTGCTTCACGCATCTGCGCCAGCTGCAGATCGCTGCGGCGCGTTGCCGCCAGCGCCGCCGCCTGGGTTTCCAGGCCCATGCGCAACTCCAGAATACTGCGCACCCCCAACGCCGTATCGACATTCAGCCGCAACCCCTGCTCCGGCGCGCGCTCGATCACGAACGTGCCAATGCCATGCCGGGTCTCCACCAGTCCCGAAGCCTGCAACTTCGAGATCGCCTCACGCACCACCGTGCGACTGACCCCGTGCTCCTGAACGATGGTGTTCTCTGACGGCAACTTGTCGCCGGGCAACATCTGGCCGAGCAGGATGCGCTGGGTCAATTTTTCGACCAGATCATGGGCCAGGTTGTGAGTGCGCTTGCGGGCAGGCGCGTCGAGGTCTTCTTGCATGGGGATATCCGGAAAACAGGGCTATCGAATCGTAGCACCGCGCTTGGCGGGAATCCTGTAAAAATTCCACCCAACTTGTATGACAACACTCAACAACAAGCCCATAACGAGTCACTTCGATAGTCAGCCAGTTGCGCTAGCAGAATAAAAATTTGCTGATAAAGCGCCATTTCATTGGACAAACGGGGTTGCACGAAGAAAAAATCTAGTTGTATGATGTCTAGCAACATCGCAGCACCCAGCCCTACCCCGCATAAAAATAACGAGTGGGAGAAAACGCAGTGAATACATCCATCTCCGGGATGCACGACGACGCCAATTCAGCGCTGAAGTCCGCCATCGCCAAAGTCAAACGTCATGTCCTGCCGCTGTTCGTCATCATGTTCATCGTCAATTACATCGATCGCGTGAACATCGGTTTCGTCCGCACCCACATGGAGCACGACCTGGGCATTGGCGCTGCCGCCTATGGCCTCGGTGCCGGTCTGTTCTTCATCGGCTATGCACTGTTCGAAGTGCCCTCCAACATCCTTCTGCAGAAAGTCGGCGCACGTATCTGGCTGACGCGGATCATGCTGACCTGGGGCCTGGTCGCCGCGGGCATGGCGTTCATCCAGAACGAAACCCACTTCTACATCCTGCGTTTTCTGCTGGGTGTGGCCGAAGCCGGGTTCTTTCCCGGAGTGATCTACTACTTCACCCGCTGGTTGCCCGGCGTAGAGCGCGGCAAGGCGATTGCCATTTTCCTCAGTGGCTCGGCGATTGCCTCGCTGATCTCCGGCCCGCTGTCCGGTCTGCTCCTGCAAATCGAAGGGCTGGGCCTGCACGGCTGGCAGTGGATGTACTTCATCGAGGGCATGTTTTCGGTGGGGTTGTGCGTGTTTGTCTGGTTCTGGCTGGACTCCAGACCCCATGACGCCAAATGGCTGAGCCGCGAGGAGCAGGACGCACTGGTCAAGGCCATCGACGACGAACAACTGGCCCGGGAAGCGGCGACGCCGATCAAGCCGTCACTGGGCAAGTTGCTCAAGGATCGCCAGATCATCCTGTTCTGCCTGATCTACTTCTTTATCCAGCTGACCATCTACGCCGCTACGTTCTGGCTGCCGAGCATCATCAAGAAGATGGGCGACCTGAGCGACATCCAGGTCGGGCTGTTCAACTCGATTCCGTGGTTGCTGTCGATTGTCGGCATGTATGCCTTCGCGTCCCTGTCGGCCAAATGGAAACACCAGCAAGCCTGGGTCGCTGCCGCCCTGCTGATCGCCGCTGCCGGGATGTTCATGTCCACCACCGGAGGGCCAGTGTTCGCCTTCGTTGCGATCTGCTTTGCCGCACTGGGCTTCAAATCGGCCTCGTCACTGTTCTGGCCGATTCCCCAGGCCTACCTGGATGCGCGCATTGCCGCTGGCGTCATCGCGCTGATCAACTCGGTGGGCAACCTCGGCGGTTTCGTTGCGCCGACCACCTTCGGCCTGCTCGAAGCAAACACCGGTTCGATTCAGGGCGGGCTGTACGGCCTGGCCGCGACCTCGATCATCGCCGCCATCATTGTGTTTGCCGCCCGCAACACACCGAAACCCGCACCCGCCGGCGCGCCGGGCAATCCCGCACCCAACCACGCCTGAATTCAGCTTTTTAAGGATTGGAAAATGAACCCACAAGACACCGCAAAAGCCCCGGTCATCACCAGCATGCAAGTGGTTCCGGTGGCCGGCCACGATGGCATGCTGCTCAACCTGAGCGGCGCCCACGGCCCGTTTTTCACCCGCAATATCGTGATCCTCAAGGACAACGCCGGCCACACCGGCGTCGGCGAAGTACCGGGGGGCGAGCGCATTCGCCAGACCCTCGAAGACGCACGTAGCCTGGTGGTCGGCAGCCCGATTGGCACTTACCAGAAGATCCTCAATCAGGTGCGCCAGACCTTCGCCGACCGCGATGCCGGTGGGCGCGGTTTGCAGACCTTCGACCTGCGCATCACCATCCACGCCGTCACCGGCCTGGAAGCCGCATTGCTCGACTTGCTCGGCCAGCACCTGGACGTGCCGGTGGCCGCCCTGCTCGGCGAAGGCCAGCAGCGCGATGAAGTGAAGATGCTCGGCTATCTGTTTTATGTCGGCGATCGCAACGAAACCGACCTCGCCTACCGCAGCGAACCGGACGCCGACAACGACTGGTTCCGGGTGCGACACGAGAAAGCCATGACCGCCGATGCGGTGGTCCGCCTGGCCGAGGCGGCCCATGCCCGTTACGGCTTCAAGGATTTCAAACTCAAGGGCGGCGTGCTCAGCGGCGACGCGGAAATCGAAGCAGTCACGGCCCTCGCCGAACGCTTCCCCGATGCGCGCATCACCCTCGACCCGAATGGCGCCTGGTCACTGAAAGAAGCCATCCGCCTGTGCCGCGATCAGCACCGCGTGCTGGCCTACGCCGAAGACCCGTGCGGGGCGGAAAACGGTTACTCGGGGCGCGAAGTCATGGCCGAATTCCGCCGCGCCACGGGCCTGAAAACCGCGACCAACATGATCGCCACCGACTGGCGTGAGATGGGCCACGCGATCCAGTTGCAGTCGGTCGACATTCCCCTGGCCGACCCGCACTTCTGGACCCTGCAAGGCTCGGTGCGCGTGGCGCAGATGTGCCACGAATGGGGCCTGACCTGGGGTTCGCACTCCAACAACCACTTCGATATTTCCCTGGCGATGTTTACCCATGTGGCGGCGGCCGCTCCGGGCGAAATCACCGCCATCGACACCCACTGGATCTGGCAGGACGGCCAGCGCCTGACCAAGGCCCCGCTGCAAATCGTCGACGGCTGCGTGCAGGTACCGCAGAAACCGGGGCTGGGGGTGGAACTGGACATGGACCAGGTTGCCAAAGCTCATGAACTGTACAAAGGCATGGGCCTGGGGGCGCGGGATGACAGCGTGGCGATGCAGTTCCTGATTCCCGGCTGGAAGTTCGATAACAAGCGGCCTTGCCTGGTGCGTTGAGTTGACGGTTGCGCGAGGCCGCCTGTTGGCGGCCGATTTTAAAAAACGCTCGGAGCATGGCGCTTCACGCCCTAAAATGGCGCGCAACTGAATCAACGACGGATGAAACCAACATGGACAGGCTGAAAACCATCGCCGCTTGCATGGCGATAGTCGCCGCAGGCCAATGCGTGGCACAGGATCAAATCGAGACAGTGGTGAACGCCGCTGTACAACCGGTGATGCAAGCCGAGGGTATCAACGGTATGGCCGTGGCGATCACCGTCAACGGCCAGGCGCATTACTTCAACTATGGCGTCGCCTCGACAGAAACCGGCAACCCCGTCACGCAAGACACCCTGTTCGAAATCGGCTCCGTCAGCAAGACCTTCACCGCCACCCTCACAGCTTATGCACAGGCCTCGGGCAAGCTGTCGCTGTCGGACAAGGCCAGCCAGGTCCTGCCGGCCTTGCGCGGCAGTGCGTTCGACCATATCAGCGTGCTGCAACTGGGTACCTACAGCGCTGGCGGCCTGCCGCTGCAATTCCCTGCCGAATCTGATTCGGCCGACAAGATGCTCGGCTACTACAAACAATGGAAACCGCTCTACGCCCCCGGCAGCCACCGACTGTACTCGAACCCCAGTCTTGGCCTGTTCGGCTACCTCGCTGCGCAAAGCATGGGCCAGCCGTTCGATGAGCTGATGGAGAAAACCCTGCTGCCAAAACTGGGCCTCAAGCACACCTATGTGCATGTGCCACAGGATCAGATGGCGCTGTACGCCCAGGGCTACAACCAGGACGGCAAACCGGTACGGGTCACTCCGGGGGCGCTGGATTCCGAGGCGTATGGGGTGAAAACCAGCGCCGCGGACTTGCTGGGCTATGTCGGCGCGAACATGAAGCCGGCGTCCCTGGAAAAGCCGTTGCAGCAAGCCATCGCCCTGACTCATAGCGGTTACTACACCGTCGGCGATATGACCCAGGGCCTGGGCTGGGAGATGTATCGCTACCCGATCACACTGGATCGCCTGCTGGACGGCAACTCCACGCCGATGGCCATAGAGGCCCACAAGGTCCAATGGCTGAACCCGCCGCAGGCGCAGCCGCAGAACGTACTGGTCAACAAGACCGGTTCAACCGGGGGCTTTGGTGCTTACGTGGCGTACGTGCCATCGAAGGACATTGGCATTGTGATGCTGGCCAACAAGAACTACCCGAATGCGCAGCGGGTCAGGATTGCTCATCAGATTCTGAGTGCCCTGACTCAATAAGCCTTGCCGCCTTCTCCATAGATAAGGGCGACCTCTAGAGGTAATGCCGATCAGTTAACGCTTCGAACACCGAAACCCTGTGGGAGCGAGCTTGCTCGCGATGACGATCGCATAGTCGACACCTGCGTTGCCTGACAGTCCGCCATCGCGAGCAAGCTCGCTCCCACAGGTTAATTGCTCACCACCAGAATTCAGTGTCAGTTCAATCATCCGGCATTTCAGCCGGCTTGGCGGCCTTCGCCGGTTTGCTGTTTTTCGCGGGCTTGGCGCCCTTGGCCGCAGGCTCCGCCTCAGTGACCGGAGCCGCCACGGTCGCGGTGAATTCTTTCTCGGTCGCCGGCAACTGATCGACAGCGCTGAAAATCGTTTCCAGCTTGATGGCGTCCGATTGTTCGAGTTTCTTTTCGCCGTCCTTGCCGACCAGGATGACCTTGGTCTTGGCGCCGGCACCCAGCTTGAGCGAGCGGATCAGTGCCGCCGTGTCTTGTGGCCCGAGGTCTTTGCCGTCGCGCTGGCCCATCAGGTTGAGCACGGTGTAGAGCACCATGTTGCGGTCGGTGAATCCCTGGCGATTGGCCGGTTCATCCAGCGACTTTTTCAGGCCGGTCCAGACCGGATCAACAGCACTCGGAGCGATGACTATCAGTGGCCGGGCCCTGCCCTTGTCCATGTCCAGCGGTGAGTCGCCATCAGCGGCGAACGAAGTGCCGGCAATCGCCAGCAAGGTAGCCAGGGTCAGTGACCTGATGAGCATGCGCATCTCCTTTTGATATCCACGCTCTAATGATTGCGCATTGCGGCGATCGTTCCGGGTGACGTACCGCAAATATGTCTCGCCTTGCCCCAAGCTTAGGTCAGGGCGGTCATTGCGCAACAGGCTGGGCTAATCTGAAGACACATGACAACCCGCCTGATCCGTCGTGAGGACTTGCCCATGAGCGCTCAGTTGAACCACACCATCGTCTGGTGCCGGGACAAGCAGGTTTCGGCGAATTTCCTGGCCAGCCTCCTTGGCCTGCCCGCCCCGCAGCCTTTCGGGCCCATGCTGATCGTCAAGCTGGATAACGGCGTGTCACTGGATTTCTACGACAACGACCCGCCGATAGCGTCCCAGCACTATGCATTCTTGATGGGTGACGAGGATTTCGATGCGGCCTTCGCACGCCTGCAAGCCAACGGTCAGCCATGGTGGGCCGACCCGTGCAAGCAGCGACTGAGGGAGATCAATGATTACGCGGGAGGAAGGCGGGTGTATTTCGATGACCCGGACGGGCATCTGCTGGAAATATTCACCCGCGAATGAAACTGGCGTGGCGGCTTGTATCAGAACGCCAGTTTGTAGCCGATCAACAACAGCATGGTCGCCAGGCAAGGGCGCAGCAGTTCGTCGGAGATGCGCCCGGTCAGGTGGCTGCCCAGGTAAATCCCCGGCAATGAGCCCACCAGCAAGTAACCCAGGACGTGCCAATCCATGTTGCCCATGCTGGCATGGCCAAGGCCCGCGACCAGGGTCAGCGGCACGGCGTGGGCGATTTCAGTCCCCACCAGGCGGCGGGTCGGCAGCATCGGATAGAGGATGAACAGTGCCACGGTGCCCAGCGCACCAGCACCGATGGATGTCAGCGCGACCATGGCGCCAAGGACCAGCCCGGTGATGACCGTCATCACATTCAGGCGCAATCCGCTGGGGTGGTAGTTGCCGCCCGCACGTTTGTGGGCGAAGTCGAGCAGGCGCTTCTTGAACAGGATCGCCAGTGCCGTGGCAAACAACACAAAACCCAGGGCCTGCTTGATGATCGCGTTCATCGCCTCGGGGGCGCTGTGCAGGGTGCTGAGGAACCACAGCGTCAACGCCACCGCGGGCACGCTGCCCAGGGTCAGCCAGCCGGTAATCGCCCAGTCGATGTTGTTGTTCTTGCGGTGAACCAGTACACCGCTGGACTTGGTGATGGCGGCGTACAGCAGGTCGGTACCGACCGCCGTCGCCGGGTTGATGCCGAACCCTAGCAGGATCGGCGTCATGAGCGACCCGCCACCCACGCCAGTCATGCCGACGATGAAGCCGACGACCAGCCCGGCAACGACCAACCCGATGTTCACTAAATCCATGAATACGTCCACAAAGATCGCAAGGGAAATCTGGCCCGCAGCATAGCGATATTTCTTATAACCAGTTATATCGATGCGATCTATCTTTATACCTTAAGCACTTCCCTTGTGGGAGTAATTTCACCTGTATGTTTAGACTTGAAGGGGGGGCCGACGGTGGGGATCGCCGCTGGCTGCCATGGATAGAGTCGGGCATGGCGAAAAAGTGCAGTATCGGCACACAAGGTCCAGCTCAAAAGATCGCAGCCTGCAGCAACCCCTGCGGGGGAACCGATGGACTATTGTGCTGCCCATTGAAACAACCATCGGCATTCATAAAGGAGGTTTGCATGCGCACGCTTGAATTGGCTGGCGCCAGGGTCCCTGTTATCGGCCAGGGGACCTGGCAGATGGGCGAAGACCGCTCACGGCACACGGAAGAAGTCGCGGCCCTGCGCCTGGGCATCGAACTGGGCATGACCCTGATCGACACCGCTGAAATGTACGCCGAAGGCGGCGCCGAGGAAGTGGTCCGCGATGCCATCGCCGACCAGCGCGACAGCGTCTTTCTGGTCAGCAAGGTGTACCCGCACAATGCCAGCCGCCAGGGCATTCCCCTGGCATGTGAGCGAAGCCTGCGCCGGCTCGGCACCGATTACATCGATCTGTATCTGCTGCATTGGCGCGGCCAGTATCCCCTGGAGGAAACCGTTGAAGCCTTCGAACGCCTGCGCGAAGACGGCAAGATCGGTCGTTGGGGCGTGTCCAATTTCGACCTCGACGACTTGCTGGAACTGGACGCCCCGGCCTGCGCCACCAATCAGGTGCTCTACAACCTGGCACAACGGGGCATAGAATTTGATTTATTACCCTGGAGCCATCAACGACGGCTGCCGGTCATGGCTTACTGTCCGATCGACCAGGGCGGAAAAATGCTCGCCAATGCCACTCTCAAACAGGTGGCCGCCCGACACGGCGTGACGCCGGCACAAGTCGCGCTGGCATGGATTGTGCGTCAGGACGGCGTGATCGCTATCCCCAAAGCGGTCCGCCCCGAGCATGTACGGCTCAATGCCCAAGCTGCCCGATTGCAGCTTGAAGCCGGGGATCTGGAGGCGCTGGACCAAGCGTTTCACGCGCCACAACGCAAACAGCGGCTGGCCATGGTCTGAACCACCGCAGTCAGTCAGAGAGCTTCGCCATGAGGAGCACCGACCACCTGGACCCGTTCAATCTGCAACGTTTTCTCCTGGCTCAGGAGCCGATATTCGAGCGGGTTCAAAACGAGCTGAGCAATGGACACAAGCGCAGTCACTGGATGTGGTTCATTTTTCCGCAATTTGCCGGGCTCGGCGGCAGCGAGATGTCGCGCCGCTTTGCCATCCGCTCGCGGGAGGAAGCCCTGGCCTACCTTGAGCACCCGTTGCTGGGCGCCCGGCTACGCACCTGCACCCAGGAAGTACTGAACATCCGGGAGTGCTCGGTGGCCGGGATTTTCGGCCATCCCGACGACCTGAAGTTTCATTCCTCGATGACCCTGTTTGCCCAGGTCACCGCCGCCGACAGCCTTTTCCAGCAAGCCCTGAACCAATACTTCCACGGCATCCTGGATGACTGGACCTTGTCGCTGATGGACTCAAAACAGGCCCAGTTGCCCCCCAATCAGGGTTGAGAAGTCGTCGTCGACAAACGGCAGTATCGCGTCCGCCACCGGTTGCAGTTGCCGGGTGATGTAGTGGTCGTAATCGATGGGCGCGCTGCGCACTTCCAGCGGCTCGGGGCCGGCGCCGGTGATCACGTAGCTGATCCAGCCGCCGTTCTGGTATTGCCGCGGGCGACCCTGGCGGTCGTTGTACTCGTCGGCCAGGCGCGCCGCGCGCACATGGGGCGGTACGTTACGCTGATAGTCATCGAGGCTGCGGCGCAGGCGCTTGCGGTAGATCAGCCGGTCATCGAATTCACCGGCCAGGGTCTTGCGCACGTAGTCACGCACATAATCCTGATAGGGCTGGCGCAGGAAGATCCGCGAATACAGCTCCTGCTGGAATTGCCGGGCCAACAGCGACCAGTCGGTGCGTACGGTTTCCAGGCCTTTGTAGATCATTTCGTCGCTGCCATCGGCCCGGGTCACCAGCCCCGCGTAGCGCTTTTTACTGCCTTCTTCGGCGCCGCGGATGGTCGGCATCAAAAAGCGCTTGTAGTGGGTTTCGAACTGCAACTCGAGAACGCTTTGCAAGCCGTATTCCTGCTGCACGTGCTCGCGCCACCACTGATTGACGTGCGCCACCAGCGCGTGGCCGATCTGCGCCGCCTCCTGCTGACCATGGGCGCGACGCAGCCAGACGAAGGTCGAATCGGTGTCGCCATAAATCACTGCATGCCCCTGGGCCTCGATCAACTGGCGGGTGCGCAGCATGATCTCGTGCCCGCGCAAGGTGATGGACGAAGCCAGGCGCGTGTCGAAGAAGCGACAACCGCTGGAGCCGAGCACACCGTAGAACGCGTTCATGATGATTTTCAGCGCCTGGGACAGCGGTGCGTTGTGTTCGCGCTTGGCGGTTTCCCGGCCTTCGGCCACCCGGGCGACGATGGATGGCAGGCAATGCCGGGTGCGCGAAAAGCGCGCGCCACGAAAACCCGGTACCGACTCGCTGTCGTCCGGATGCTCGAGCCCTTCAATCAGCCCCACGGGGTCAATCAGGAAGGTGCGGATGATCGACGGATAGAGGCTTTTGTAGTCGAGCACCAACACCGATTCGTACAGTCCCGGTTGTGAATCCATGACAAAACCGCCGGGGCTGGCTTCGGGTGGCTTGCCACCGAGATTCGGCGCAACGAAACCCTGACGGTGCATCAGCGGCATGTACAGGTGTGTGAACGCCGCCACCGAACCGCCCATGCGATCGGCCGGCAAACCGGTGACGCTGGCCCGCTCCAGCAGGAAGGTGAGCAACTCAGTCCTGGCGAAAATCCGCGTGACCAGTTCGCAGTCCTTGAGGTTGTATGTGGCCAGCGCCGGTTTGTCCTCGGCGAACATGCGATTGATTTCGTCCATGCGCTGGTACGGGTTGTCGATGGATTTGCCCTCGCCGAGCAAGGTTTGCGCGACGTTTTCCAGGCTGAACGAAGGGAAACTCCAGGTTGCCGAGCGCAGGGCCTCGATACCGTCGATGATCAGGCGTCCTGCCGCCGAGGCGAAGTAATGGTTGCCGCTGCCATGTTCGCGCCACTGCATTTCCTCACCGCCACGCCCCAGTTTCAAGGGCACCGCCAGGCGCCGGGCGTGTTCGTGAAGCACCCGCAAGTCGAACTGCACGACGTTCCAGCCGATGATCGCGTCGGGGTCGAAGCGGGCAAACCATTCATTGAGTCTTTTCAGCAGCAGGGTCCGCGAATCGCAGTATTCGAGCTGGAAATCCACCTGGCTGGCGTCGCCATTCGGCGGACCGAGCATGTACACCTGACGTTCGCCGCAACCTTCCAGGGCAATGGAATACAACTCGCCCTGGGCGGTGGTCTCGATGTCCAGGGACACCAGTCTGAGGCTCGGCCGGTAGTCGGGATCGGGTTTCATCTGGGCGTCGAGCAGCAGGCCCTCGGCATTCGGCGTGCCACTGAAACGCACCGGCGCGGTGATGAAGCGTTCCATCATGTAGCGTTCCGGCGGGCGCACGTCGGCTTCGAACACCTCGACACCGGCCCGGCGCAGCGCGGTTTCCAGGCGCATCAACTGGCCATGTTGCTGGCAGTAAAGCCCGAGGACCGGGCGATGTTCGAAATCCTGCAGGGCCAGGGGCCTGAGCTCGACGTTCTTCTCGTCATGCAAAACGCTTTCGGCCGCCTGACGCTGCGCAGCAGGGATGAACGCCACCGACGGTTGATGAGGCAGGCGGATGCGCCGGGGACCGATATCGGTCGCCAGCCAGAACTCGACTTCCGTACCGGCCGGGGTGTCGCGCCAATGCCGGGTCAGGACGAAGCCCTGCTGTAGATCCACCACTGCAAACCTCAACGTTGATTCAGAGGGGGATTCTACCCGTCATCGGCCGGGATAGCGCGTTTGCCGCAGGCCTGCCAGGCAGACACACTACTTGTAGGAGCGAGCCTGCTCGCGATRRCGGATTAACCTTCAACGAAGATATTGGCTGTTAGTCCGTCATCGCGAGCAGGCTCGCTCCTACAGGTAGTGCGCCGGGCCTGAAATGAGGGGTTTACCGAAGAAAAACCGCCGAATGACGTTTTTTGCGTGTTATCTGCCGCATTCGCCCTTGCCCTGAACGCTCGCGTCTACGATTCTTCAAGAACAACGACAACACCCGAGTAACCACCATGAAAACCGTCGCCCAACTGCTCAAGCTCAAAGATCAGAAGAATCAGGAAGTGCACCAGATCAAACCCGATCACATGGTGCTCGAAGCACTGATGAAGATGGCCGAGAAAAACGTCGGCGCCTTGTTGGTGGTGGAGAATGATGAAGTGCTGGGCATCATCAGCGAACGGGACTATGCACGCAAACTGGTGCTGCACGGCCGCTCTTCGGTGGGTACGCCGGTACGCGACATCATGGTGTCACCGGTGATCACCGTCGACCCCCATCAAACCGTGGAGACCTGCCTGGGCATCATGTCCGATAGGCGCCTGCGTCACTTGCCGGTGGTCGAAAACGGCAAATTGATTGGGCTGCTGTCGATCGGTGACCTGGTCAAGGAGGCGATTGCCGAACAGGCGGAGCTGATCAAGCAGCTGGAACAGTACATTCGCGGGGAATAAATCCGAACACGTTGCACTCCACCTGTAGGAGCGAGCCTGCTCGCGATAGCGGATTAACATTCAACAAAGATGTTGGCTGTCAGTCCGCTATCGCGAGCAGGCTCGCTCCTACATTTGGTGTTAAGTGTTCTCAGGCGGGCCAATGCCGGGTGAATACCGGCGTCAGCGCCGGGTAGCGGTCGATGCGTTCCAGCCAGGCGAAAAAACCCGGCCTGGCATTACGCAAATGCTCCCGACTGCCCGCCCATCGCGAGATCACCGCTGCCAGCACATCCAGCGCCCCCGGCTTCTCGCTACCCAGGTACAACTCGCCCGAGAACTGATCGGCAAACACCTCCCAACTCCAGTGCAGGCGCCGGCGGGCGCCCTCCATGAGGTTGTGCCTGGACGACTCATCCGCCTCGGCCAGCCAGCGTTCGGGGTAATCAATGATGCCGATGGCCGCATAGCAATTGCTGACGATGTACGCCATGCCGCGAATGGCCTGGGCCCGCTCGGCCGGGTCTGACGGCAACAACCCCGATGCGGGAAAGGTCAGCCCGAGGTGAATCAGGATCGCCGCGCTCTCGGTCAGGACGCTGCCATCAGGTAGCTGCAAGGTCGGAATCTGTTTGAGCGGGTTGAGTTTCTCCAGCGCCTGGGCCGCCTCCGCAGATGTCTCGACATCGATGAAGCGATAAGGAACATCACAGAGTTCAAGGGCGGCCTCGATGGCCGCCGCCCCGGAGTTCTGATAACCGTAGAGCTGGTACATAAACATCTCCTTGTTCACCGCGATCTCTGCAGTGCCTCATCAATCGTCCCGGCAGAGGAACGCGCCAGCTATCCAGTGTAGAAGCCGCCAACCGTCACACAGCGACCATCCGACGATCGCACCATCACGCTCAGAAGGGGTATGGCGCCGGTCCTATCATTGCCGTCGATGTTCACCATCAGCGCAATGAAGTTCTCATAAAAAATCCCCGGCGTAACATCTGCTCCATACCCACCCATCAGCACCCCGGAGCACACCATCATGAAACGCCAGACCCTCCTCAGCATCGCTTTCTCGGTTTTCGCAGTTAACGCTTTCGCCGCAACTTCTGCTCAACCTGTGGTCGCTGAAGGCGGCTCGGATCGTCTGATTGAAAGCCGTGTGGCCGAGGGTGGTTCCGATCGCCTGATCGAGAATCGTGTGGCCGAAGGTGGTTCAGATCGCCTGCTGGAAAAACGTGTTGCCGAAGGCGGTTCCGACAAGCTGCTGGAAAACCGCGTCGCTGAAGGCGGTTCCGACAAACTGCTGCAGAACCGCGTTGCTGAAGGCGGCTCTGACAAACTGCTGGAAAACCGCGTTGCCGAAGGTGGTTCCGACCGTCTGATCGAAAGCCGCGCTGTCTGAATGCAGTGCTTTACCGCAGGACTCAACGAAAACCCGGCCTCACCCGTCGGGTTTTTTATGCTTTTTTTGCGCCGCGATTACTTCCCTGCCCGCGCCATGCAGCGCTGGTAACGTTCATCGACCCGTTTGGCGAACCACGCGGTGGTGAGTTTTCGGGTGATTTTCGGGCTTTGCAACACGATCCCCGGCACCACTTCACGGGGTAACGGCCGGCCCTCGGCCCGTTCGGCCAGTTCGAAAACCCGCCGATAGAGTTTGCTGTCTTCGAAAGCCAGGGTTTTCCCCTCCTCCAGTTGTTCGCGGATCGTCGGATTACGCATGTCCAATTGCTTGCCGAGGGTGCGCACGGCCAGTTCCGTGGTGCCGGGCATGATCGAACCGTAGTTCACCAGATCGCCATCCAGCGCCAACGGAATACCGGACGCCCGGCTCACTGCGTTCTGAAACGCGGCGTTGCGACTGGCGTACCAACCCGCGTTGAAGTCGGCAAAACGGTACAACGGCTGCGGGTAGCTCACCGGGTACCCAAGCAGATGCGCGATGCCGAAATACATGCCGCCGCGCCGGGTGAACACTTCATGACGAATCGAACCCTTCACCGGGTATGGATAGCCCTTGGCCTGCTGCTCGGCAAAATCAATGCCGACCTGCATTGGTCCGCCGGTATGCACCGGGTTGAAGCCGCCGAACAGTTTTTTGCCCATCGGCACCATGTCGATGAAGTCGTCGAAAATCGCACTCAGTTCCTTTTCACTGCGCGCGGCATTCAGGCGGTCGCTGTAGCTTTTGCCATTGGGCGAATCGAGCTTCAGCGCACCGCTCACCAGCAGGCCGGGAATGTGCGCCCTGGCGGCGCGACGGTCGATCTCGTCACGGGCGATCTTGCCCAGCCCCGGCACGCTCGGATCGACCTGAAAAGTCGACTCCTGTTCGGTCACGGCCAGCACCGAGCACAGGTTTTTCGTGGTCGGCGAGATGTCTTGCGCGGTAAATGCCACCTGGATATCCGTGGCCCAACCCTGGGGATCGGCAGCCTTCGCCGGCAGCAAACGCACAATCTCGGCCTTCACTTGGGCCGGAGTGCGCGCCGCCGGCTCCTGGGTCCGTTGGCTGCCGCAACCGGCCAATACCAGCAACACGCCGACGCTTGTGATCAATCTGATTTGCATGTCGCTCCATCTGATCCGTTGGTCCGGGCTAACCATACGACCAATGGCAGGTCAGCCGCTACGGCCGTGGCAGTCCGATGGTTGCCGCCCTCCCCGACTGGACCATACTTGATTCACACAGCGAGGAGGACAGGTTCATGCACCGCAGCGACGTGTTGATCGTCGGCGCCGGCCCGACCGGGCTGGTCCTGGCGTTGTGGCTGAGCAAACTGGGCGTGCGCGTGCGGATCGTCGACAAAACCTCCGCCCCCGGCACAACCTCCCGGGCGCTGGCCGTCCAGGCTCGGACGCTGGAGCTGTATCGCCAGCTCGGACTGGACGACGCCGTGGTGCAAAACGGCCATCAAGTAAAGGCCGGCAACTTCTGGGTCAAGGGTGAGCCCGTGGCGCGCCTGCCCCTGTCTCAGATCGGTGAAGGCCTGACCCCCTACTCGTTTCTCGAGATTTTCCCGCAGGACGAACACGAACGGCTGTTGATCGAGCGCCTGGAAGCCTTCGGTATCACAGTGGAACGCAACACCGAACTGGCAAGCTTCGAGCAAACCGCGGACGGCATCACGGCCACGCTGCATCTGCCCGACGGCCAGCAGGAAATCTGCCAGGCCTGTTACCTGGCCGGATGCGACGGTGCCCGGTCGATTGTGCGCAAGACCCTCGACACCGGGTTTCCCGGCGGGACCTACCAGCAGATTTTCTACGTCGCCGACGTGCAGGCCAGCGGCCCGACATTCAACGGCGAATTGCATGTGGATCTCGACGAGGCGGACTTCCTCGCCGTGTTCCCGCTGGCAGGCACGGGTCGCGCGCGCCTGATCGGCACGGTGCGCGACGAGCGCGCCGAACACGCCGAGACCCTGCGTTTCGAGGACGTCAGCAGCCGGGCCATCGAGCATATGAAGGTGAAGATCGAGCAACTGAACTGGTTTTCGACCTACCGCGTGCATCATCGGGTGGCGGATCACTTCCGCAACGGCCGGGCGTTTTTGCTGGGCGATGCTGCCCACGTCCATAGTCCTGCGGGCGGCCAGGGCATGAACACCGGGATCGGCGACGCCATCAACCTGGCCTGGAAACTGGCGGCAGTGTTGAGCGGCGGCGCCGAGGCCAGACTGCTCGACACCTATGAAACCGAGCGCATCGCTTTCGCCCGCAAACTGGTGGCCACCACCGACCGGGTCTTCACTTTCGTCACCGCTGACGGGCCGATTGCCGATCTGCTGCGTACGCGCCTGGCCCCGTTCTTGTTACCGAAAATGACCTCATTCGAAACCTCCCGTCAGTTCCTGTTTCGCACAGTGTCGCAGATCACCCTGAATTATCGGGGCATGCCATTGAGCACGGGCGTTGCCGGGCACGTGCATGGCGGCGATCGCCTGCCCTGGGCCCATGACGGTGAGGGGGATAACTTTGAGTCACTGAAATGCCTGACCTGGCAGGTGCATGTGTATGGCGACACCAGCGACGAGATGATCGCCTGGTGCCACGAGCACCATCTGCCGCTGCATGTGTTCGACTGGCGACCGGCGTTCGAAGCGGCGGGTCTGGGGCGCAACGGCTTTTATCTGTTGCGGCCCGATACCTATGTGGCGATTGCCGAAACGTGTGCGGACCCGAAAGTGATCGAACGGTACTTCCGTGATCACGGGATCCGGCCGTTTTTTGGCGCGACCTGAAAACACCACAACCCCTTGTGGGAGCGGCGGTGCGCCGCTCCCACAGGTTCTGTATCAACCTGAAACGGGGCTCGGAATCTGCAACCCGCGCACCACCGCCGGCCGTGCCAGGAACCGTTCCAGCACCCGCGTGACATTAGGGAAATTTTCAATGCCCACCAGATCGCCGGCTTCATAGAAGCCGATCAGGTTGCGTACCCACGGGAAGGTGGCGATGTCGGCGATGGTGTAGCGCTCGCCCATGATCCAGTCGCGCCCTTCAAGCCGGCCGTCGAGTACCTTGAGCAGGCGTCTGCTTTCCTCGACGTAGCGGTCACGGGGACGCTTGTCTTCGTAGTCCTTGCCGGCGAACTTGTTGAAAAAGCCGAGCTGGCCGAACATCGGACCGATCCCGCCCATCTGGAACATCAGCCACTGAATCGTTTCGTAGCGCGCTGCCGATTCCTGGGCCAGCAGTTGCCCGCTCTTGTCGGCCAGGTAGATCAGGATCGCCCCCGACTCGAACAGCGCCAGCGGCCGGTCGTCCGGACCGTGGGGGTCGAGGATCGCCGGGATCTTGTTGTTGGGGTTCAACGACAGGAATTCCGGGGACATCTGGTCATTGGTGTCGAAGCCGACCCGGTGCGGTTCATAAGGCAGGCCGATCTCTTCGAGCATGATCGAAACCTTGACGCCGTTGGGGGTTGGCAAGGAATACAGCTGAATCCACTCCGGGTACTGGGCAGGCCATTTGCGGGTGATGGGGAATGCGGACAAATCGGTCATGGGCTGGATCCACGAAGACATTGAGAGTGACGATCATAATGGAGATATCGGGCCAGCGATCCCTTGAAGCCATCGATATCGCTGATAGAGGAGATCAAAAGAGATCACGACGGTTTCAGCGCCATCGGGTGTAGTGTGTCCATTATTTCGAAATATCCTGTCGATAACCTTCGCTGCAACCCGTTGAAGGTTACCGGTACATTGCTGCGTTTTTGGCCGGAATCGAACCAAACGGGCCCAGGGGACTCTGAGCACCACTCCTTTGAAAACGGACCGGTTTCAACGACATGGAAAGCACCAGGAAAATCGTGGTGTAAAGGTTTGTCAGCCTTAACCGAATAGTGCTGAAGATCCCTTTATTCATGAACCTGTTCAATTTTGCCCAACGCTTTAAACATCGCGCTTACCTTTTGTTGCCCGCCTTGTTGGTGGTCAGCGCGTTGTTCCTGTCGCTGGAGTCCGGCCCAAGCCGCGCCCAACCGATGGATGGCACCCAGACGCTGGTGTTCCTGCGCCACGGGGAAAAACCCGCCGGCGGCCTGGGCCAGCTCAATTGCCAGGGCCTGAACCGCGCCATCGGCCTGGCCACCCTGCTGCCGGAAAAGTTCGGCAAGGCCAACTATGTGTTCGCGGCCAACCCGACCCGTAACGTCGAGGAAGGCGAGTTCGACAATTCCTACAGTTACATCCGCCCCCTGATGACCATCAACCCCACCGCCATCAAGCTGGGCCTGCCGGTGAACATCAACTTTTCCGCCAATGACACCGATGACCTGGCCGAAGAACTGCTCCAGGGCAAGTATCACAACTCGGTCATCTACACCGCCTGGTCCCACGGCTACCTGCCGGAGCTGATCAACACGGTGGCCGGCGAAGCCACCGGCAAGGATGCGAAGATCATCGACGACTGGGAGTCCAGTGATTACGACTCGCTGTATGTGCTGACCCTGACCTGGCACAACGGCAAGGCCAGTTTGCAGAGCCATGTGTACAAGCAGGGTCTGGATAATGGCTCAGAGACTTGCCCGACCTGAGGTTGTGCATTGCCTGATCGGGCCTCATCGCGAGCAGGCTCGCTCCTACAGTAATCTTCTGTGAACACAGTATTTGTGTACGGCGCAGATCCAGTGTAGGAGTGAGCCTGCTCGCGATGGGGCCGGCACAAACAACATCACCCCCGCTGGCTGCCCCGCTCACGCAGATACTCGAGAACCGCCCCCCGCTCCCCGGCAAACTCGATCCGCGCGTCTTTTTTCTCCCGCTGGAACGCATACATCGGATCGTAATACTCGCGCAGCAACCCTTCGATCCAGCCCCGGTGCAGATCCACCGCGCCACTGCGGGCCTGCTCGGCCAATGCCTCTTCCATCAAAACCAGCAGGCGCCGATGACGTTCGCCGCCCAGGCGTTTCTGCACATTGTTCAGGCTCGCCAGCAAGCGTTCGGAAAATAGCGCAAAGCCCTCCTCGCCATGCACACCGATGAATTCGGCGCACAGATCCACCACGTAGTCGCGCAGGATCCGCTCGACCCGACCTTCAAGGCTGTCTTCCAGCCAGACCATCGGAAACTGCTGCATGCCCTGGTACAGCGGCAACGGCAGCGCACAACTGCCCACCGCACGGCTTTCGTCTTCCAATACGAACTGCTCGATGCCCCGGGCGCGTTTTTTCAACACGTCGATGGCCAAGCGGTTTTCGAAATCGATATTCGAGGGTTGGCCCGTGGCGCGCTTGCCGAAACTGGAACCGCGATGGTTGGCATGACCTTCAAGGTCCACGGCGTTGTCCAGTTGCGTGAGCACCTCGGTCTTGCCGGTGCCGGTCATCCCGCCCAGCAGAACGAAATTGCACTGGGTCACGGCTTGATCGAGGGTGTCCAGCAGGAAGGTGCGCATAGCCTTGTAGCCGCCACCCACCCGTGGATAGTCGATGCCGGCTTCGTCCTTGAGCCATTGCTGGACAATCTGCGAGCGCAGGCCGCCGCGAAAGCAATACAGCAAGCCATCCGGATGCGCCCGGGCAAAATCGGCCCAGGCCTGGATGCGTTCGGCCTTGACCGCGCCCGACACCAGTTGATGCCCCAGCACGATGGCCGCTTGCTGGCCGTGCTGTTTGTAGCAGGTGCCGACCCGCTGGCGTTCATGGTCATTCATCAACGGCAGGTTGATCACACCGGGGAATGAACCCTTGTTGAATTCGACCGGCGCGCGGGTGTCCATCATGGGCCGGTCGTTGAGGAAAATGTCGCGGTAATCGGTGTAATCGACAGACATCAAAACACCTCGACCGCGTTGCTCTGTCGCTCGACCAGTTCACCGATCGGCTCCAGGCTCAGGCCCAGCTCAGCGGCCACAGAAAGGAATTGCTCGTTGCCTTCGGGCGTCACGGCAATCAGCAGGCCGCCGCTGGTCTGCGGGTCGCAGAGCACGCGTTTGTGCAGCTCCTGAAGGCGTCCGAGCTTGCTGGCATAGCTGTCGAAATTGCGCAGCGTCCCGCCCGGTACGCAGCCCTGTTCCAGGTAATACTCCACCCCCGGCAGGCGCGGTACGCGGTCATATTCAATGCGCGCCGTGAGCTGGCTGCCGTCGGCCATTTCCACCAGATGCCCGAGCAGGCCGAAACCGGTGACGTCGGTCATCGCGGTCACGGCGTCGAGCTTGCCGAAGCGGCTACCGGGTTTGTTCAGGGTGCACATCCAGTCCCGGGCCAGGCCGATGTCGGCATGACGCAACTTGCCCTTTTTCTCGGCGGTGGTCAGGATGCCGATCCCCAGGGGCTTGGTGAGATAGAGCAGGCAACCGGCGGTGGCGGTGTCGTTGCGCTTCATGTGGCGCTTTTCCACCAGGCCGGTGACGGCCAGGCCAAAGATCGGTTCTGGCGCGTCGATGGAGTGCCCGCCTGCCAGCGGGATGCCCGCCGCGTCGCACACCGCACGGCCGCCGCGTATCACTTCCCGGGCAACTTCCGGGGCCAGCACGTTCACCGGCCAGCCCAGAATCGCAATCGCCATCAACGGATCGCCGCCCATGGCGTAGATGTCGCTGATGGCATTGGTGGCGGCAATTCGACCGAAATCGAAAGGATCGTCGACGATCGGCATGAAAAAGTCGGTGGTCGAGACCACGCCGCGCTCTTCGTCGATGGCATACACCGCCGCGTCGTCGCGCGAGGCGTTGCCGACCCAGAGTTTCGGGTCGAGGTTCTGCGCCCCGCTGCCGGCCAGGATCACTTCCAGCACCTGGGGGGAAATCTTGCAACCRCAACCGGCGCCGTGGCTGTATTGGGTCAGGCGAATCGGCTCGCTCATAGGGGTACCTCATTGGGTCAATGGGGCCGATTCTAGCAGAGCGAAGCATGCGCAAGGCGGTGCACAGCCATGGACTTTGTGGGAGCGGTTAAGGCAGCAGAATCACCTTGTCGCCGCTGCCCTGATTCACCTCGGCATAACGCTCCAGGCCTTCGGCCAGAGGCGATTCGAACAACCCTTGCGGCAATGGCAACAATTCCTGATCGAAAAACCGGCCGAACTGCTCGAGCATCGCCGCACACGCCTGTACCCCGTACAACAACGAGTTGATCCCCACCACTGAGCCACCCTTGCGATACAACGCCAGGGCCGGCAACTGCACGTGACCGTCCACCGGCGCCGCGATGATTGCGATACGGCCGAACGCGGCCAGGGCTGGCACCGAGGCCGGCAGCCAGAAACCGGTGGTGTCGAAAATCACGTCGGCGCCGCCGGCATACACGGCGTTGACCTGAGCCCCGAGGTCTTCGGGTTTATCCAGTTGCAGGGTCTGATAGCCCTGATCCTGCAAGTCCTTGACCTGCTCCGGACGCCGCGCGGCTGCCAGCACCCGGGCACCGCGCACCTTGGCCAGGGCCAGCGCGGCACTGCCGACCGCCCCGCCACCGATGACCAGCAATCGGGTTTCGGCCGTCACCAGGCTGCGCTCCAGCGCATCCCACGCCGTGGTGTACGGAACGCCGAGGCTGGCGGCCTGGGCGAAGCTCAGGTGCGTGGGTTTGAGCGCCACGCCGTTGGCCGGCAGCTTGACGAACTGCGCGTGGGAACCGTCGGCGAAAAAGCCCAGTTCCTTGCCCGTGCCCCAGACTTCCTGACCGATCAGCGCCTGCGGGCCGGCCACGACAACACCGGCAAAGTCACGACCGGGAATCCGCGGCAAGGTGGTGTAGGGAAAACGTCCCAGCACGTTCTTCACATCGCTGGGGTTGAGGCCGGCGGCCTTGATCTGGACCAGCACTTCATCGGCGCCGGGCACGGGGGTCGGCACCTCGACGTAGCGCAGGGCCGAGAGATCGCCGGTTTTGTCGAATTGCAGAGCTTTCATGGGCGTGTCCATTGAATAAAGAAAGGGTTCAGGAGATCCAGCCAGCCACCAGTTCTCGGCCCATCGGCCAGAGTTTTTCGCCGGCGAGCATGCCAAGCAGGCCTACCAACGCGATGGCCGGGGGTGCGGGGGAACGAAAATCCAGGGCGCCGTAGAGCAGACCGACACCCAGACCGATGGCCACAGACACGAGGTAGTTCATGGCAGACTCCGGGGGCAATTGAGGTATGCGCTGAGTCTAGAGGGCGACACCTTTGAGCATCGGCCAAGTGCTTCTGAATTTCGGCCAAAGCCCGGCCTCGGCGAATTCAGTCCTGGTGTTGCGCCACCGGAAACTGCGAAGGGGCAACGCCCAGTTCACGACGAAACATGTCGCTGAAGCTGCTCGGCGAATAGCCCAGCTCCCGGGCAATCGCACTGACCGGCACGCCCTGGATCAATTCGGCTACCGCCGTCGCCAGTTGCACCTGACGCCGCCACTCGGCGAAGCCCATGCCCAGACCGTCCTTGAACAGCCGCGCGAGGGTGCGCACGCTGGCACCGGCGTTATCCGCATGCTGTTCGAAAGGAATATCCAGTGAAGGCGCAGCCATGACCGCCTGACACAAATTCATCAATCGCCGGTCGGAATCGTCCGGCAGCGGAATTTTCAGCAGCGAACGCCTGGCGCGCTTGAGCTCCAGCAGCGCCAGGCCCACCAGCGCGTCGTAATACTCGGGCGCCCCGTCATTGCCCTGCTCCACCAGACCGACGATGAGCTCACGCAGCAAGCCGCCGACCTCAATGACTTGCACGCTGTCATCCAGGGTCGCCGCCAGGGACGGGCGCAAGTAGATATTGCGCATTTGCAGGTCGGACACCACGCGAATTCCATGAAGTACGCCAGGCGGCAACCACACCGCCCGCTGCGGCGGCACCACCAGCGCCTCGTGCGGCGTCTCGACCCACATCACCCCGCTCATCGCATACAGCAACTGGCCCCAGACGTGCTCGTGAGGCTCGATGTACAACCCGCGCGGATAGGTGCGAGCCAGCGGTTGCACGGGCACATCGGTGTCACTCAGGTCAGGGGGTGCGGCGAGGGCCATGGTCTATGTTCATTGGGGGGCGGGAAGGCCCCATGGTAACGAGGCACCGAACTTGTCGCCAGCAACCGCCGCCGTCCGACAAACCGAATGAATTTTCCAGATGGCGCGCGATCCTTTTATGTACAACAGGGAGGAACCGGAGCTTTATGAACAGTGCAAAATTATTCGTCATCGAGTACACCCTCCATGGCGCTCCAAAATCATTCATTATCCGCCTGGAAAAAATGGATAACGCAGAAGCCTGGCATTGGGCGAGCTGCGACGCAGGGGTGGGGCGGATCCCCCGATTCGGACGCGAGAAGGTGCAAAAGACCAGCAAGCCAATGGCAGAAAAGTTCGGCGTGGAAAACGTCAAGTGGCGGCCGGCGAACTGATCACAGGCAACCATCAGGATCGGGGGAGAATGAAAATGACCGCGACACCTGTCAGCAGCCCTGCCCGGCTGGACTACGGTCTGGACACGCTATCGGGGCGCACCAGCAAAAGCGCCGAGTGCCTGATTGGACTGGAACAGGTCGAAAATGACCCATTTTGCTTCGCCATACGCGTCCTGGCACCACTGCCGGAAGATCTGGAGCAAGCGAAGACATTGGTGGTGCGGGTCGAAGGCCGGCGCCTGCAAGGCACCGTCCGCCACAGCGTACGCCTGGAAGATGACAGCCTCAGGCTCGAAGTGGAGCCGGACTAGGCTCCACTTTTGCGTATGCCGTGGTTATCAGTGGGCACACTTGCAGCCTTGGGAAGCGCACTCTTCGCCATGCTCGTGATGCTTGGCACAGGCTTCGCAGCAATAGTGCTTGCCGTGGCGCACGATCGGGTGCTCGCCGAGCTTGCACGAACACTTCGGACAATCGCATTTACGGTCGGTCATGGGGTTGACTCCTAGGGTAGTGGTCGTCGGGGGGCTTGCGATGTAACCCGCCTTACCAAGTGTAGGAGTTGAGTCGAAAGGTGCGTGGAACTCCGTCCAGGCTGGTTGCCCGGCAGGTTCCGAACCCCACTTTCCCTGTGGGAGCGAGCTTGCTCCGGGCGGCGCTCCGACGATAGCGGTGGCTCAGCCAACATCAATGCTGAATGTGCTGCCGCCATCGCGAGCAAGCTCGCTCCCACAGGTTGCAAACCAGTCAGATCCGGAATTGCCCCACCAGACCGCCCAGGCGCTGACCGAGGTCGGCCAGGCTACGGGAAGTCTGCGCGCCGAGCTGGGTTTCGTCGGCGACGCTGTCCACCGCCACGGCAATCTGATGCACGCTGCGATTGATCTCTTCGGCCACGGCGGTCTGTTCTTCGGCGGCACTGGCGATCTGCGCGTTCATCGAATTGATGGTCGCGATCAGCTGCGCCATGGCGTCCAGCGAAGCCCCCGCCTCGTTGGCCTGGGCCGAGGTGCCGTCGCCGGCTTCGCTGGAACGACGCATCGCCTCCACCGCCGACCGGGTGCCGGCCTGCAAGCGGTCGATCATGCCCTGGATTTCCTGGGTGCTGATTTGCGTGCGGCTGGCCAGCGCCCGCACTTCATCGGCCACCACCGCAAAGCCGCGCCCGGCCTCACCGGCGCGGGCGGCTTCGATGGCCGCGTTGAGCGCCAGCAGGTTGGTCTGCTCGGCAATCGAGCGAATCACCCCGAGCACGCTGACAATCGACGACACGTCTTTTTGCAGGCTGTCCAGGGACACGCCGCTGCTGCGGATGTCGTCCACCAACGCATGAATTTTCTCGATGCTGCCGGCCACCACACGCTTGGCTGCCTGCCCTTCTTCGTCGGTCTGCTGGGCGGCGACCGCGGCGCTCTGCGCGCTCTTGGCCACTTCCTGGGCGGCGGCCGACATTTCGTTGATCGCCGTGGCCACCTGATCGGTCTCATGGCGCTGCCGCTCCATGGCCTGGTCCGAGCGATTGGCCTGGTCGGACACCTGATTCACCAGCCCGGTCAGTTGCGAGGTCATTTCGGTGATCTGCCGTACCAGGCCGTGGATCTTGTCGACGAAACGGTTGAACGAGCCGGCCAGCTCACCGAGTTCGTCCTGGCTGGTGATGGTCAGGCGGCGGGTCAGGTCGCCCTCGCCTGCCGCAATGTCGTCGAGGTTGGCTTTCATCAGATGCAGCGGACGCAGAATGGTGTTGGCCAGCAACATCCCGGCGGCAGCGATCACCAACAGCACCACGATCGCCACGCCGACGATGCTCAGCACCATGCCTTGCATGCGCTCCTGGACCTTGGCTTCGACCACCGCCACTTGCGCTTCGATGCCGTCGAGGTTGACCGAGGTGCCGACCGCCATGTCCCACTTCGGCAGGTATTCGGTGTAACCGAGCTTGGGCACCAGCACCTGGGTATTGCCGGGCAATGGCGAGCTGTATTGCAGGTAGTGCGTACCGTCCCTGGCGACTTTCACCAGGTCGCGGTTGACGTAGACACCGTTCGGGTCGCGGTTGTCCTTGAAGCTCTGGCCCACGCCTTCGGGGCTGTTGGCCTTGAACAGGCGCACGGTGTTGGAGTCGTAGCCGAAGAAGTAGCCGTCCTTGCCATAGGTGATGCTCGACAGCAGCTTGATCACCTGGGCCCGCGCCGTCTCATCGCCGGGCGCGGCCGCGTCGTAGAGCGGTTTGATCGTGGTCATGGCCACGGCCACGTAGCTTTGCAAGGTCGCCTTGGCATCGCTGAGCAGGCGCTCGCGGGTCTGCTCGACTTCCTTGCGCGCCTGATCCTGCAGAATGAACAGCGTGGTCAGGCTGATGACCAGCGCAAACAGCAACACCGGAAGGACGGCAAGGGACAGGACTTTGGCCTTGAGGCTCATGCGCATGACGTTCACTCTTTTGATTTTGTTAGCGTGGTTAAAAGCTTTAACGGCACGCCGGGTCAAAAGTTGAACGCAGTCAGTCGGACCAATGAAGATCCCTTGTAGGAGCGAGCCTGCTCGCGAWGGTGTGTCAGCTACCTTGGTGTCGGCTGACACACCWTCGCGAGCAGGCTCGCTCCTACAGGGGTTCCGGGGTTACAGAACCATCGCGGCCACCCAGCCAAACGCCAGCAGCGGCAGGTTGTAGTGCAGGAAGGTCGGGACCACGGTGTCCCAGATGTGATGGTGCTGGCCGTCGATGTTCAGGCCGGAGGTCGGGCCGAGGGTCGAGTCCGAAGCCGGCGAACCGGCGTCGCCCAGGGCACCGGCGGTGCCGACGATGCACACGATGGCAATCGGGCTGAAACCCAGTTGCACGCACAACGGCACGAAGATCGCCGCCAGAATCGGCACGGTGGAGAACGACGAGCCGATGCCCATGGTCACCAGCAACCCCACCAGCAGCATCAGCAAGGCGCCGATGCCTTTGCTGTGATCGATGTACGCCGCCGACGACTCGACCAGCGTCTGCACCTCGCCGGTGGCCTTCATCACTTCGGCAAACCCGGAGGCGGCGATCATGATGAAGCCGATCATCGCCATCATTTTCATGCCTTCGGTGAACAGATCGTCGGTGTCACGCCATTTGACGATGCCCGACACCGAGAAAATCAGGAAACCGGCCAATGCACCGATAATCATCGAATCCAGCAACAACTGAATGATGAACGCCGCCGCGATGGCCACACCGGCCACCATCAGGCTCAGCGGGTTGTATTGCACCGCCACCTGCTCGACTTGTTCGATCTTTTCCAGGTCATAGACACGCTTCTTGCGGTAGCTGACAAACGCGATCAGCAGGCCCGCCACCATGCCCAGGGCCGGAATGCCCATGGCGTGGGTCACATTGATGCCGCTGATGTCCACACCGCTGCGGGCGACGTTGGCCAGCAGGATCTCATTGAGGAAGATGTTGCCGAAGCCCACCGGCAGAAACATGTAGGGCGTGATCAAACCGAAGGTCATGACACAGGCGATCAGGCGACGGTCCAGTTGCAGCCTGGTCAGCACATATAGAAGCGGCGGCACCAGCAACGGAATGAACGCGATATGGATCGGCAGGATGTTCTGCGAGGCAATGGCCACGACCCAGAGCAGGCCGATCAGCAGCCATTTGACCTGGCCACCGCCGTTGGCGTGCTGGCGATCGACCATCGCCAGGGCCTTGTCGGCCAGCGCATGGGCCATGCCGGACTTGGCAATGGCCACGGCGAAAGCGCCGAGCAAGGCGTAGGACAACGCCACCGTCGCCCCGCCACCGAGGCCACTGTTGAAGGCCTTGAGGGTCGCCTCGATCCCTAGGCCACCGGTCAAACCACCGACCAGCGCACCGACGATCAGGGCGATCACCACATGCACGCGGGACAGGCTGAGTACCAGCATGATGCCGACCGCGGCAATTACTGCATTCATTGTCATACCTCTGGGCAAACGAAAAGAGTCCGTCCGGCAGTCTGCGTGAGCCGCCAGCGGATAAAAGGAATGGGTTTTATTAGAGGGCGCGCACTTTGCCGCAGAGTCGGCGCGCTGTCAAAGCCAACGCCCCCTCTGTAGGAGCTGGCTTGCAAGCGAAGGCGGCCGTGAGCTTTGCATCGATCTTTCAGCCGTCTTCGCTGGCAAGCCAGCTCCTACAAGGGGTGATTCGATATTCAACGGACGGCAAAAAGAACGCCGGATCGTGGCCGCTACAGTGCAAAGTCTCAGATATTTATCGAATAAGGACATCTCCATGTCGCTCAGACAACTTTCCATTCAATGGAAAATCACCCTGCTGGCCTGGATGTGCCAGTCATACCCCTCTTTCCGACCTCAGCCGTGATGGCGAGTGGATATCTGCCGCAAGGTGATTATGCTTCAAGGAACCTTGCAGCATTTTGCGGCGTCAACCTCAATGCAAGACCCGTAATCCGATGACATCAGCCCCATGGCCTGGGTACGGTAAGTTTTAGTGGGAACTCCGGCCTACAACAAGAGCAAGACGGAGAATACTCATGGCAGCAATCGACACTACAGCCACGGGCAGCACGCCCAACCGCGGTATCACCCGGGAGGAGCGCAAGGTCATCTTCGCCTCGTCCCTGGGCACCGTGTTCGAATGGTATGACTTCTACCTGTACGGCTCCCTCGCGGCGATCATCGCCAAGCACTTCTTTGCCGGCGTCAACGAAACGACTTCCTTCATCTTCGCCCTGCTCGCCTTCGCCGCCGGCTTCGCCGTCCGGCCCTTCGGCGCCATCGTGTTCGGCCGGTTGGGCGACATGATCGGGCGCAAACACACCTTCCTCATCACCATCGTGATCATGGGTATTTCCACGGCTGTGGTGGGTTTGCTGCCGGGCTATGCAACCATCGGCGTAGCCGCGCCGGTCATTCTGATCAGCCTGCGCCTGCTGCAAGGCCTGGCGCTGGGCGGTGAGTACGGCGGCGCAGCGACCTACGTGGCCGAACACGCACCCAAGGGCAAACGAGGCTACTTCACCTCGTGGATTCAGACGACTGCAACCCTCGGCCTGTTTCTTTCACTGCTGGTGATCCTCGCCTGCCGTACCGCTCTGGGCACTGAAGCCTTCGAAGCCTGGGGCTGGCGGATTCCGTTCCTGCTGTCGATCCTGCTGTTGATTATCTCGGTGTACATCCGCCTGCAACTGAGCGAGTCACCGGTTTTCATGAAAATGAAGGCTGAAGGCAAGGCGTCCAAGGCACCGCTGACCGAATCCTTCGCCCGCTGGGAAAACCTCAAGATCGTGATCATGGCCCTGCTCGGTGGTACCGCTGGCCAGGCCGTGGTCTGGTACACAGGGCAATTCTATGCGCTGTTCTTCCTGCTGCAGACGCTGAAGATCGACCCGCAGACCGCCAATTTGCTGATCGCCGGCTCGCTGCTGATCGGTACGCCGTTCTTCGTCATTTTCGGCAGCCTGTCCGACCGCATCGGGCGTAAAGGCATCATCATGGCCGGCTGCATCCTTGCGGCCGTGACCTACTTCCCGATCTTCCATGCGTTGACCCAGTACGGTAGCCCGGACGTGTTCATTGCACAGGAGAAAAATCCGGTCACGGTCATCGCCAATCCCGGCCAGTGTTCGTTCCAGTTCGACCCGGTGGGCAAGGCCAAATTCACCAGCTCCTGTGACCTGGCCAAAACCGTGCTGGCCAAAAAGGCCATCCCCTACAAGAACGTGAACGCCGAGCCGGGCGCTGTTGCGCAGGTGCGCATTGGCGAGAAAGTGATCGAGAGCTTCGAGGGCACCGGCATGCCCGCCGCCGACTTCAAGGCCAAAAACGACGCCTTTACCGCCAACCTCGTCACTGCCCTCAAGGACGCCGGCTACCCCGAGAAGGCCGACCCGGCCAAGACCAACTATCCGATGGTGTTGCTAATGCTGACCATCCTGGTGATCTACGTGACCATGGTCTACGGGCCGATTGCCGCCTGGCTGGTGGAACTGTTCCCGGCGCGCATCCGCTACACCTCGATGTCGCTGCCCTATCACATCGGCAATGGCTGGTTCGGTGGCTTCCTGCCGACGGTGGCGTTCGCCATGGTGGCGGCCACGGGGGATATCTACTACGGGCTGTGGTATCCGATCGTCATCGCGGTGATGACGGCTGTGCTGGGTATTTTCTTCATGCCGGAAACCAAGGATCGGGAGATTCATCACACATAAGCCTGACACCTCACCCGGTGGAATAGGGTGTACTCACAATCGGCGGCCATGAAAAACCACTGTGGGAGCGAGCTTGCTCGCGATAGCGTCAGCACATTCGACATCAATGTGTCAGACAGATTGCCATCGCGAGCAAGCTCGCTCCCACAGGGGGGCTGGTGTAGCTTCAGGCGTGTTTGGGCAACTCGATGACGACCTTCAACCCGCCCCACTCGCTTTCCAGCAGCGACAGTTTCCCGCCCCAACTGGCGACGATGTCGCGCACGATACCCAGCCCCAGGCCATGCCCCTCCGTTTGCTCATCCAGCCGCGTACCTCGGCCAAACACCTGATCGCGACGCTCTTCGGGAATGCCCGGTCCATCATCTTCCACACTCAGTTCAAACCCCTCCGCCCGCTCGACCACACTCAGCCGCACCTCGGCATCCGCCCATTTACAGGCGTTATCCAGCAGGTTGCCCAGCAGTTCCAGCAGGTCTTCACGATCCCAGGGCAATTGCAGGCCGGTCGGTGCGCGGTAGCTCAGCGCCAGGTGTTCGCCATGGATCATGTTCAGGGTGGCCAGCAATCCGGGGAGTTCCGCATCGCAATTAAACAGTGCGCCTGGCAACGCATCGCCGGACAACCGTGCACGATTGAGCTCGCGATTGAGCCGTTGCTCGACCTGTTGCAGTTGTTCCTTGAAGGTCTTGCGCAATTGCGGGTACGCGTCGAGTTGCTCGCTCGAGGCCAGGCTCAACAGCACCGCCAGCGGCGTTTTCAGTGCGTGGCCGAGGTTGCCCAGGGCATTGCGCGAGCGTTTGAGGCTGTCTTCGGTGTGGGCCAGCAAGTGGTTGATCTGCGCCACCAGTGGCTCCAGTTCCACCGGCACCTGATCATCGAGTTGCGAGCGCTGGCCCTGTTGCAACTGCGCGATCTGCTCGCGCGCCTGTTCCAGCGGACGCAAGGCGCGGCGCACAGTAATCCGTTGCAGCAACAGGATCAGCAGCAGCCCGGTCAAACCGAGGCCCAATCCGAGTTGTTGCATGCGCCGAAAGCTTTCACGTATCGGCGTGTAATCCTCGGCGACGCTGATCGAGATCGGCACCCCCGAACGTCGATAGTCTGTACGCAAAACCAGCAACTGTTGCCCTTCCGGCCCCAGTTGCAGGTCATCGTGCAGGCCGGGGTGATCGAGCGCCGGCAGTTCCTGGTCCCATAAAGAACGGGAACGCCAATGGCCGTCGGCGAAATCGATGCGGAAATACTGCCCGGAAAACGGCCGCTGATAGGCCGGTGACAGACGTCGTTCATCCAGTTGCAAGCCTTGCGGCCCGCGCACCAGTGCCGCCAGCAGGTTCTCGCTGTCATTGCGCAACCCGGCTTCGAGGTAGCGCTGCAAACCCATTTCGAACAGCCACAGGCTGGTTTGCGCCAGCACCAGGCCAACGACCACCATCACGCTGATCAGGCCCAGGCTCAAGCGGCGCTGGATCGATCTCACCGGGCTTGCCCGCCGAACAGGTAACCCTGGCCGCGACGGGTTTCAATCACACTTTTGCCGAGTTTGCGGCGCAAGTGGTTGACGTGGACTTCCAGCACATTGGAGTCGCGCTCGGTTTCACCGTCGTAGAGGTGCTCGGCGAGGTGGCTTTTGGAGAGGATCCGCTCGGGGTGCAGCATGAAATAACGCAACAGGCGAAACTCCGCGGCGGTCAGCTGAATGTCCGCACCGTCGCGGACAACGCACTGCCGACCTTCGTCCAGATGCAGCCCGGCGGCCTTGAGCGTTGGCTGGTTGACCTGGCCATGGGAACGGCGCAGCAACGCCTGGATGCGCAAAAACAGCTCTTCGGGATGAAAGGGTTTGGTCAGGTAATCATCGGCGCCGGTCTTCAGGCCTTCGATGCGCTCTGACCAGGAACCACGGGCGGTCAGGATCAGCACCGGCGTGGCCAGCCCTGTCGCGCGCCATTGCGCCAGCACCTCAAGCCCCGGCACGCCCGGCAAACCGAGGTCGAGGATGATCAGGTCGTAAGGTTCAGTGCTGCCCTGATACACCGCATCGCGACCATCGGCCAGCCAGTCCACCGCATAGCCCTGGCGGTTAAGACCGGCCAGCAGTTCGTCGGCCAGGGGCACATGGTCTTCCACCAGCAGCAAACGCATGGATCAGTCTTCCTTGTCTTTGAGTAAACGGCCGGTGGCGGCTTCGATGTCCAGTTCGCGAACCACGCCTTCAGGGGTCAGCAGCTCGACTTCATAAATGTAGACGTCATGTTTTTCTTCGAGCCCGGCTTCCAGCAGTTTCGCGCCGGGGTAGCGATCCATCGCCTGTTGCAACAGTTGCTCCAGCGGCAGGATCACGCCCTGTTGACGCAGGCGCAGGGCTTCATCCTGGTCCAGGTCGCGGGCCATCACTGCCGAGCAAAAAGCCAGAAGCACCAGCGCTATCCAGCTGCCGGTGCATCGCTTGAATAGAAACACCTTCATTACCAATCCTGATGATTCTTGAGAACCTGCCCGCTGACAGCGTCTAATTCCAGGTCCCGGTCGGTGCCAGTGGTGTGAGCTTCTCGAAAGCCACTATGGTATCAGCGTCGCGCTACCTCAGCGTTGCATCGGGGTCCAGGCGAGCCACCTTAACCAGCTGAACTTAATTGAAACTGAATTGCCATCATTGCTGACACCCCCAGTCCCTGTGGGAGCTAGCTCGCTCCCACAATGATCGCGTTTACAATTGCCCCCTTGCCACACTTCGAGACCGCAATGACCGCCATCCACATCAAGTTCCCTTCCCTGACCCTCAAGGCCGGCCCGCGTGCCTTTGCGCGCATCCGTGACAGCGGCTTGAGCGCCGCCGACGTCGGCACCTTGCCTGGCGCGGCCGGCGGTCCGAAGGCGCTGGGGATTCAGGGACTGGACCTGGCGCTGTTCGGCGAGTGGCTGCCGGCGGCACCGCGGGAACGCTCGCTGATTGGTGCATCGGTGGGTTCCTGGCGCTTCGCCAGCGCCTGCCTGCCGGACGCCGCCGAGGGCATCCGGCGTCTCGGGCAGCTGTACACCGAGCAGAATTTCGCCAAGGGCGTGACCATGGCGCAGATCAGCCAGAGCTCCCGGCGCATGCTCAATGACCTGCTCGACGGTTGCGATGCCTCGATCCTCGGCAACAGCGATTACCGCCTGAACATCATGGTGGTCAAAAGCCACGGCCTGCTGGCCGACGATCATCGCGCCCGCCTGGGGCTGGGCCTGTCCTCGGTTATCGCCGACAACCTGCGTGGCCGGGCGCGGCTGGCCCGGCACTTCGAACGCCTGATCGTCCACGACCCGCGCCTGGCGCCGCCGGTCAATGCCTTGAATGACTTCCCGTCGCGCTTCGTCGCCCTCAACGCCGGCAATTTGCGCCAGGCCTTGCTCGCTTCGGGCTCGATTCCGATGGTGATGGAGGGCGTGCGCGACTTGCCGGGCGCCGGTGCGGGAACCTACCGCGACGGCGGCCTGCTGGACTATCACCTGGACCTGCCCTACAGCGGCAACGACATCGTGCTCTACCCGCACTTCACCGACCGGGTGATTCCCGGCTGGTTCGACAAGACCCTGCCATGGCGCCGCGCCTGCCCGGCACGCTTGCAAAACGTGCTGCTGCTGGCGCCGTCAAAGGACTACCTGGCGCGCCTGCCCTACGGCAAACTGCCGGACCGTAGCGACTTCAAGCGCTTCATGGGCGACGCTCCGAGCCGGCAGAAATACTGGCGCACGACCATGGACGAAAGCCGCCGCCTGGGCGACGAATTCCTCGAACTGGCCGCCAACGGTCGCCTCGGCGAGCGCTTGCTGACCCTTTAGTCAGGACAAACTGGTAAACTCGCCTCCTGCCCGAATCGCTGCGGCGAACGCCACCTGAACAGAGCTGAAAAACTGTGGAAATCTTCAAAGAATTTACCTTCGAATCCGCCCACCGCCTGCCCCACGTACCGGACGGCCACAAGTGCGGCCGCCTGCACGGTCACTCGTTCAAAGTGGCGATCCACCTGAGCGGCGACCTCGACCCGCACACTGGCTGGATCCGCGACTTCTCGGAAATCAAGGAAATCTTCAAGCCGCTGTACGAGCGCCTGGACCACAACTACCTGAACGACATTCCCGGCCTGGAAAACCCGACCAGTGAAGTGCTGGCCAAGTTTATCTGGCAGGAAATGAAGCCCCTGCTGCCGGAGCTCAGTGCGATTCGCATCCACGAAACCTGCACCAGCGGTTGCATCTATCGCGGTGAATAGGTCAGGCATCACCAATTACCTGTGGGAGCGAGCTTGCTCGCGATGACGGCGGCACATCCAACATCGATGTGCCTGACCCACCGCTATCGCGAGCAAGCTCGCTCCCACAGGAAATGCGCTTAGTCTGAAATCAAGAAAACAGCCTTCATCGGCTGTTTTTTTATGCCTATGCTTTTCACCTCGCCCCCGCCAAGAGGAAAAGCCCATGACTGACTGGCCGCTGGATCAGGTCTTTGCCTTCAACGGACATCAGGTGCGCTACGCCATGCACGGCGACGGCCCGCCGCTGGTGTTCGTGCATGGCACGCCGTTTTCTTCCTGTGTCTGGCATCGGATCGCGCCGTATTTCACGGCCACTCACCGCGTCTACTACTTCGATCTGCTGGGCTATGGGCAGTCGGCGCAACCCGACGCCGATGTCTCGCTCGGCGTGCAAAACCAGTTGCTGGCACAGTTGCTGGAACATTGGGGCCTGGATCGCCCCGACGTGGTGGCCCACGACTTCGGCGGCGCCACCGCCCTGCGCACGCATCTGCTCAACGGCAAGGATTACCGCAGCCTGACGCTGATCGACCCGGTGGCGCTAACGCCCTGGGGTTCGCCGTTCGTGCAGCATGTGCGTCAGCATGAGGCGGCGTTCAGCGGACTGCCCGATTACATCCAGCGCGCCATCGTGCCGGCCTATATTCGCGGGGCAATCCAGCGCGAAATCCCCGATGCCGAACTCGCCCCCTACGTGCAGCCATGGCTGGGAGAGCCGGGGCAAGCGGCGTTCTATCGGCAGATCGCGCAGATGGACGAGCGTCATACCCGTGAAGCTGAGGGGCTGTACCCGACGATACGCTGCCCGGTGCAGATTCTCTGGGGTGAAGACGATCAGTGGATTCCCATCGAACGCGGGCGCGCGCTGCACCGGATGATTCCAGGGTCGCAGTTTTATCCCGTCGCCAATGCCGGGCATCTGGTTCAGGAAGATGCACCTGAAGCGGTCATTGCTGCCTTGATGCGCTTTTTGCACCTGCAAAAAATTTCCTGAACAAACCCAATCCCACATTGGTTCTACAGTGATCAATGTCACTGGCGGGGACCGCCACTGGCGAGCTAACGTAGAGGTATTGCCTACACGATTCGCTAAAAGGACTCGCCCGATGCACATCATCAATGCCCGTCTGCGCAACCAGGAAGGCCTGCATGAGTTGTACCTGAAAAACGGCCTGATCAGCAGCATCACCCGCCAGATCGAAGCCCCGACCCTGGGCCCCGACGATCTGGATGCCGGCGGCAATCTGGTGGTGCCGCCCTTTGTCGAGCCGCACATCCACCTCGACGCGACCCTGACCGCCGGTGATCCGCGCTGGAACATGAGCGGCACGCTGTTCGAAGGCATCGAGTGCTGGGGCGAACGCAAGGCGACCATCACCCTTGAGGACACCAAGACCCGGGCCAGGAAAACCATCCAGACCCTCGCCGCCCACGGCATCCAGCATGTGCGCACCCACGTCGACGTCACCGACCCGCAATTGACCGCGCTCAAGGCGATGCTCGAAGTGCGCGAGGAAAGCCGGCATCTGGTCGATATGCAAATCGTCGCGTTCCCCCAGGAAGGCATCGAGTCCTACCGCAATGGTCGAGAATTGATGGAGGAAGCCATCCGCATGGGCGCGGACGTGGTGGGCGGCATCCCGCATTTCGAATACACCCGCGACCAGGGCGTCAGCTCGGTGAAGTTCCTGATGGACCTGGCCGAACGCAGCGGTTGCCTGGTGGACGTGCATTGCGACGAAACCGACGACCCGCATTCGCGTTTTCTCGAAGTGCTCGCCGAAGAGGCCCGCAGCCGCGACATGGGTTCGCGGGTGACGGCCAGCCACACCACGGCCATGGGCTCCTACGACAACGCCTACTGCGCCAAACTGTTTCGCCTGCTCGGGCATTCGGGGATCAGCTTTGTCTCCTGCCCCACTGAGAGTATCCACCTGCAAGGGCGCTTCGACAGTTTCCCGAAACGCCGGGGCGTGACCCGGGTCAACGAGCTACTGGAAGCGGGCATGAACGTGTGCTTCGGCCAGGACTCGATCGTCGATCCGTGGTATCCGCTGGGTAATGGCAACATTTTGCGGGTGCTGGAAGCCGGGTTGCACATCTGCCACATGCTCGGTTATCGCAACCTGCAAAGTGCGCTGGACCTGGTGACGGACAATAGCGCCAAAGCCATGAACCTCGGCAATCGCTATGGCCTGGAGCGCGGGCGACCGGCGAACCTGCTGATTCTGTCGGCAGAGAGTGATTACGAGGTGATCCGCAGCCAGGGGTTGCCGTTGTACTCGATACGCGATGGCAAAGTGTTGATGAAGCGGACGATGCCGGTGGTGGAGTTCAGTGGGCTGAGCTGAAATTTGCACTGACTGGACTGGCCCCATCGCGAGCAGGCTCGCTCCTACAGTGGTTATATGTCGTTCACAAAACCTGTAGGAGCGAGCCTGCTCGCGATGGCTATTTCGAAGTCAATCGATCATTCGAGCCGTACCAAACAGGCTGACCCGACTCAATTCCCCCAACTCTTCCTCCAGCAAGATCGGCGCCGTGCCACCCGGCATCGTCACCTTGACCTCCCCGGCGCCGACCCAACCTGCCCGCCAGGCCGCACAGGCCACCGCGCTGGCACTGGTCCCCGACGACGCCGTCGGCCCCTCGCCCCGCTCGAATACCCGTGCGGCGATGTGCCCTTCGGACACGCGCATTGCCCATTGCAGATTGATCCCCGCCGGACAAGGTTTGCCTGCACCAACCGGCATGGCATAGGCAATCCGCGTCAGCCCCTCACCCAGCGCCGGCTCGCGCATCTGCTCGTTGCTCGGCAGGTCCTCGGCACTTTCCACCAGCGTCACGCAATGGGGATTGCCGACCCGCGCGAACTGGCTGCGCGACCATGCACTATTGAGTACCGCCAATTGTTCAACGTGGCTGAGTTCGCGACCATTGAACACCACCGCTTCAACCCCGTGAGCACTGACCGACGACGGCCCGAATCCCGGCTGGCCCAAGTCGAGCCAGAAACCCTTTACGCCATCGACCTCTGCGGCTTTCACCGAAGTCTGCCCCGGCGAAGGTGTATCAGCCTTGTCGTGATGAACCCTGAGCAGACAGGCTTCGTTCTTTGGCAACAACCCTTGGTCGCCGAGGGCCTGAGAAAAAATTGTCAGCCCATTGCCGCTGCGCTCGGCCAGGGTGCCGTCGGTATTGACGATCAACAGATCAAAGGGTGGCGAGGACTGAAACGGTCCGACCAGCAAACCGTCGCTGCGATGATCCTTGCTGCCGGGTGGTTGCGTGCCGGGTGCCCAGTTGCAGCATGCGTCGATGGCCGCCACTGTCCATGCCTGCCGGGTTTGTGCGGCGAGGCTGGCCTGATGGGGCAGGTCGATGCCCTGGCGGCGCAGTTCTTCGGGCGCTACCACGATGTAAATATTACCCCGTGCATCGTACCTCTGCGCCATGGCGCCCTCCGTGTGTCATTGGTATGGCTCAACATATCGCGAAAGACACCGGCGCTGTGCAACGATGTCGCTTTGTTTCAACGCAAAACTTCCGGGCGCTGATCGAACCCTCACCGGTCGATCACTGTCCGTTGAGGACGTGACGTTTTTTTGCCAGGGATTGATATGACCAGCCTCAACAGTCAAACCACCTTCGTTCCCGGACGCCTGGAACAAATGTCCACGCGCATCGCCTTTTTCATCGCCGGGTTCGGCATCGCCGCGTGGGCGCCGCTGGTACCCTATGCCAAGGCCCGGGCCGGGCTGGATGAAGGCACCCTGGGATTGTTGCTGCTGTGCCTGGGGGTGGGTTCGATCCTGGCGATGCCGTTGGCCGGCATCCTGGCCTCGCGTTTCGGCTGCCGGCGGGTGACGGCCGGCGGCACCCTGCTGATCTGTGCCGCCCTGCCGCTGCTGGCGACGGTGTCAACGATTCCGGCCTTGATTGCGGTGCTGTTCATGTTCGGCGCGGGCCTGGGCACGGTGGATTCGACAGTCAACCTGCAAGCCGTGATCGTCGAGCGCGCCAGCGGCAAAAACATGATGTCGGGTTTCCATGGCTTGTTCAGCCTGGGCGGAATTGTCGGTGCGGCGGGTGTCAGCGGGTTGCTTGGCCTGGGGATTTCCCCGCTGGGGGCCACGTTGGTGGTGATCGTGATGCTGCTGATCGCGCTGGCCAAGGCCGTGCCGCATCTGTTGCCCTACGGCAGCGAGAGTTCGGGGCCGGCGTTTGCGGTTCCCCATGGCATCGTCCTGTTTATCGGCGGCATGTGCTTCATCGTGTTCCTCGCCGAAGGCGCGGCGCTGGACTGGAGCGCGGTGTTTTTGGCGCAGGAACGCGGTATAGACACGGCGTATGCGGGGCTCGGGTATGCGGCGTTTGCCTTGACCATGACCGCCGGGCGTTTGACCGGTGACAAAATCGTACGGCGGTTGGGCGCGACGCGGGTGATTGTATTCGGCGGGCTGACGGCTGCCGCAGGCTTGTTCCTGGCGACGTTCGCACCGAGTTGGGAAGCCGCATTGGTGGGTTACGCGCTGCTGGGTGCCGGTTGCTCGAACATCGTGCCGGTCCTGTACACCGCGGTCGGCAAGCAGACGGTCATGCCCGAAAGCATCGCCGTGCCAGCCATTACCACCCTGGGCTATGCGGGCATTCTGGCGGGACCGGCAGTGATCGGCTTCATCGCCCACGGCAGCAGCCTGAGTTTTGCCTTTGCCTTGATGGCGCTGTTGCTGGTGGCGGTGGCGATTGGCGGGAAGGTGTTGAAGGTCTGAAAAGCTTCGCTGGCAAGCCAGCTCCCACAGGGATCACACGGCACCTGTGGGAGCGAGCTTGCTCCGGGCGGCGTTCCGACGATGAGGGCGTGTCAGCCAACATCATTGGTCCTGACAGATCGCCATCGCGAGCAGGCTCGCTCCTACAGAGGTATCGGCAGGCCAAAAATTTTGGTCAGTGCCTGCGCAACCACTCGATAAACAGCGCAAACAACTCCGACTGCGAGCCCACCTCCAGCTTCAGGTACAGGTTCTTGCGGTGCATGCGCACGGTTTCCGGTGAGATGTTCATCTGGCTGGCCGTGGATTTCACCGAATGCCCGCGCAACACCATGTGCGCCACTTGCCGTTCGCGCTCAGTCAGCAACTCACAACCGAAGTTCTCGAACGCCGCCTGCACGCGATGCTTGAGATCATCGCGCTTGCCTTGCTCGTTATCGCGCTCAATCCCGGTACTGCGCAGCAGTCCACGTTGGCTGAATTCGCTGATGAATTCACGCACCAACGGCTCTACGGCACGCAACAGATTCAACTGTTCGACGCTCAGGCATTCACCGCCAAAACCTTGATAGAGGCTGACCGAAATCTTCGTGTCATTGCCGGTATCGACGATGTAGTAGCTGTCTTCCGAGCAGCCCGCCTTCAGGTAATAGGATTTGTAGTAGTCGCTATCGAAGAAGTTGTCCGGGGCAATTTCCTCCAGGTGATAGAAGCCTTGCGCCAAGCCCTGCTCCACCGCCAGGCAGAACGGGTCGAGCAAATAGCCCCCGGAAAAATATCGCTCCAGAATCGAGACCTGATACTCCTGGGCAATCCCGCGCTGATGCAGTAACTGGGGCGCGCGGTCCTTGCGCTCCAGGCTGATCATCATCGACTCCACGGACACCAGCTGCGCCAACGCTGACGCCAGGTGTTGCAGGGCGTCAGGCCCGTCGATATGGGCGAATGCCTCGCGCATTCCCCCATGCCATTTGTGCAATGCCCCGAAGGGCATCGCGATCAGCGTATCGTCGTCTGGTTTGCTCATGCCCCGCAGTCTAGCGGCTGGGCACGCCCTTGGTAACAGCCTGACTGACGAAATCATTGGCCTGCGTACTGTCCGCTCGCTTCAAGCTCGGCGGCCACTTCCAGAATGCACTCGCGCAGGGTCTCGACGATTTCATCGACCTGGGCGAACGTCAGGATCAACGGTGGCGACATGACGTTGAGGTGCATGATCGGCCGCACCAGCAAGCCCCGGGCCTGGGCCCGCACGTGGATTTTCTCGCCGATGTTGATCTCGTCGGGGAACAGTGCCTTGGTGCGTTTATCGGCAACGAACTCCACACAGGCCATGAGTTTCTGGCAGCGCACATCCCCCACCAGCGGCAAGTCCCGCAGGGTTGCCAGGCGCTCTTCCAGATAAGCCCCCACCGTATCGACATGGGCCAGCAGGTTTTCCCGCTCGATGATCTCGATGTTCTTCAGCGCCGCGGTGCAGCACACCGGATGCCCGCTGTAGGTGAAGCCGTGGGTGAAGCAGCGGCCCTTGCCCGGCTCGGCGATGACCTTCCAGATGCGCTCGGAAAAGATGCACGCACCCAGCGGCAGGTAAGCCGAGGTCAGGCCCTTGGCGGTGGTGATGATGTCGGGCTGCACGTCAAACACATCATGGGAGGCGAAGAACTTGCCCAAACGCCCGAACGAGGTCACCACTTCGTCGGCGACGAACAGGATGTCGTAGCGCTGGCACACATCCCACATACGCTTGAGGTAACCCTGGGGCGCAATGATCACCCCGCCCGAGCCCATGATCGGTTCGGCGAAGAATCCGGCGACCTTGTCCGCGCCAATCGAGAGGATCTTGTCTTCGAACTCCTTGACCAGGAACTCGAGGAACTGCGCTTCGTCCATACCATCGGGTGCACGGTACGGGTTCGGGTTGGAGACGTGGTGGATCAGCGGGTTGGCGTAATCGAACTCCGGCACCCGGTCGGCGGCCTTGTTGCCGATCGACATGGTCAGGGTGGTGGAGCCGTGATAGGCGTTGAACCGCGCAATGATGTGCTTCTTCTCGGGTTTGCCACGGCAGTTCTGGTAGTACTGGATCAGCCGGTACGCAGTGTCCACGGCGGTGGAGCCGCCGGTGGTCAGGAACACGTGGTCGAGGTCGCCGGGAGCGAGGCTGGCGAGTTTTTCGCACAGCTGGATCGCCACGTTGTTCGACATGTCGGAAAACGGATTGGAATAGGCCAACTGGCGTACCTGATCGGCGATGGCTTCGGCCATTTCCTCACGGCCCAAACCGATGTTGGTGCACCACATGCCGCCCACCGCATCGAGAAAGCGGTTGCCCTGGGTGTCGTAGATGTAGGCGCCATCGCCAGCGACAATGTTCAGCGAGCCTTGTTCTGCGTGTTCGTCGAACACGTGATAGCCGTGCATATGGTGAGCCTTGTCGGCCTTGACCAGCCGGGACTCGTCCGCTGGGGAAAAAACGCTGCGTGTTGGCGTCGCCATAAATAATCCTCTAACCGAATTGACTAACGTTCGAACCCATCAGATGCCGCTTTTCACGGTGCTCCAGACCCGGGTAATCGCCCGCATGTCCTTGGCGTCCTGGGTCTTCTGCGGGAACAGCCGCTCGCGGGTTTGCGCGTCGGGGTAGATGGCCGGGTTGTCGCGCACAGCGGCGTTCAACAAGGGCGTAGCCGCGGCGTTGCTGTTGGCGTAATTGATGAAGTCGCTCACGTCTGCCATCACCTGCGGTTGCATCAGGAATTCGAGAAACTTGTGGGCATTGGCGACGTGGGGCGCGTCGGCCGGGATGTACAGGTTGTCGAACCAGATCAGCGAGCCTTCCTTGGGGATGAAGTACGCCAGGTCGATCTTCTTCTTGGCTTCCGCGGCGCGGGCCATGGCGGTGGCGTAGTCGCCGGACCAGGTCATGGCCACGCACACATCGCCGTTGGGCAGGCTGGTCAGGTAATTGACCGAGTCGAACTTGCGGATGTACGGCCGCACCGACAGCAGCAAGTCCTGGGCGGCTTTCAGATCCTCCGGTGCGGCGCTGCGTGGATCACGCCCCAGGTACTTCAGGGCCATGGGGATGACTTCGGTCGGGGCATCGAGCAGGGTCACGCCGCAGTCAGCGAAGCGCGAGACGATCTTCGGATCGAAGACCATCGCCAGCGAACCGATCGGCGCATCCGGCATGCGTTCCTTGATCTTGTCGACGTTGTAGGTGACCCCGTTGCTGCCCCAGGTGTACGGCGCCGAATAGGTGGTGCCCGGATCATACCCTTGTAAATCCTCCAGGACTTTCGGGTCCAGATTGGTCCAGCCCGGCAGCAGCTTCTTGTCCAGCGGTTGGAACACCTTGGCCTTGATCAACGGCGGCGCGAGGGAGGCGTTCAACACGATCAGGTCATAACCGGAATGGCCGGTGAGCAACTTGGCCTGCACCGTTTCATAAGAATCGAAGGTGTCGTAGACCACCTTGATACCGGTGGCCTTTTCGAAATCGGCCACGGTTTTTGCACCGATGTAGTCCGCCCAGTTGTAAAGCCGCAGCGTCTTGCTGTCGTCCACCTGAGCGGCGTAGGCATTCAATGTCAGCGGTACAACAAACAGACTGGAAATCACCTTAAGCAGCGTCTTGCCCATAGCAAATGCACCTTATAGCGAGTTCGGCTCTGGATGAGCGGATGCCTTCACTATTGGTGGATTCGCCGGGCGCGGCCATACCCCGAATGGGTGTGTGTCGCCTTTGGCTCACCGGCATGGCAAAAAGCGGCAGTGCAGTTGACCCGTTTTGCCATAGATCCGGGGTTTGTCCGGCGCTTAAAGTGGCAGCCCTGAACCGACCCTGCAGAGCCTGCGATGACCGACCTGATCAAACACGAGCGACGCGACGGCGTGTTGACGCTGACCGTCGACCGCCCGGACAAGCTCAATGCGCTGAACAACGCCATGTACACGCACCTGGCCGACCTGTTGCAGGCCGCCGACGAAGACGCGCAGACCGGCGTGATCATCATCACTGGCGGCCCGACCTGCTTTACCAGCGGCAATGATCTGGTGGATTTCCTCCAGCACCCGCCCACTCATCTGGATGCCCCGGCATTCCACCTGATGAAGGTCGTTACGCGCCTGCAAAAACCGCTGATCGCGGCAGTCTGCGGGGCGGCCATCGGCATCGGCACCACGTTACTGCTGCATTGCGATCAGGTGCTGGTCACCCGTAACGCCAAGCTGCGCATGCCGTTCGTCAACATCGGCCTGTGTCCCGAATTCGGCGCCAGCCTGCTGCTGCCACGCCGGCTCGGCCATGCCCGTGCAGCTCGTCTGCTGTTGCTGGGTGACGGTCTGGATGGCAATGACGCGGTGAACTGGGGCATTGCCAACGAAGCCTTCGACGATGGCGAGCAATGCCTGGCGGCGGCGCAGAAAATCGCCCAACGCTTTTTGGCGATGCCCCAGCAAGCCTTGCGTCAGTCCCGTCAGTTGATGAAGCAGGCTTCCCTGGCCGAACTGGAAACCACCCTGCGCGAAGAAAACACGCTGTTCATTCAGCGCTTGAATACCGACGAGGCGAAAACCGCCTTGAGCGCCCTGCTCAATCGCAGTACAGACAAGAATCCACCGAAAGGAAACCAGCCATGAACACTCCGGAAATCTACGTCGTCAGCGCCGCCCGTACCGCCATCGGTACCTTCGGCGGTTCGCTCAAGGACGTGCCACTGGCCGACCTCGCGACCACGGCCGTGAAAGCCGCCCTGGAGCGAGCCGCCGTGGACCCGGCGCTCGTTGGCCATCTGGTGATGGGCAACGTGATCCCGACTGAAACCCGCGATGCCTACATCTCCCGCGTCGCCGCGATGAACGCCGGCATTCCGAAAGAAACCCCGGCCTACAACGTCAACCGCCTGTGCGGTTCGGGCCTGCAAGCGATCATCAACGCCGCCCAGACCCTGATGCTCGGCGATGCCGACATCGTCGTCGGCGCCGGTGCCGAATCCATGAGCCGCGGCCCGTACCTGATGCCGGCCGCCCGTTGGGGTTCGCGCATGGGCAACGCCCAGGTCATCGACTACATGCTCGGTATCCTGCATGACCCCTTCCATGGCATCCACATGGGCATCACCGCCGAGAACGTCGCCGCGCGCAACGGCATCACCCGCGAAATGCAGGACGCCCTGGCCCTGGAAGACCAGCAACGCGCGGCCCACGCGATTGCCAACGGCTACTTCAGCGAGCAGATCGCGACCGTGGAAATCCAGGATCGCAAAGGCGTTAAACTGTTCAGCGTCGACGAACATCCGCGCGCCACGTCCCTGGAACAACTGGCGGCGATGAAGCCAGCGTTCAAGAAGGACGGCTCAGTCACCGCCGGCAACGCCTCGGGTCTCAACGACGGTGCAGCGGCACTGGTCATGGCCAGCGGCAACGCGGTCCAGGCCAACAACCTGAAACCCCTCGCCCGCCTGGTCAGTTACGCCCACGCCGGCGTCGAACCGGAATTCATGGGCCTGGGCCCGATCCCGGCCACCCGCCTGGCGCTCAAGCGCGCCGGCCTGACCGTCGCCGACCTGGACGTAATCGAAGCCAACATCGCCTTCGCCGCCCAGGCCTGTGCAGTGAGCCAGGAACTCGATCTCGACCCGGCCAAGGTCAACCCGAACGGCTCGGGCATCGCCCTGGGTCACCCAGTGGGCGCCACCGGCGCGATCATCGCCACCAAGGCCATCCACGAATTGCACCGCACCGGCGGCCGTTATGCGCTGGTGACCATGTGCATCGGTGGTGGCCAGGGGATTGCGGCGATTTTCGAACGCACCTAAGCAATAGCAGTAAAAAAGGCCGGTGATCGCGCTGATCACCGGCCTTTTTCATTCCAGTAAACCAGTAGCGATTCTATGTGGGTACGAGCTTGCTCCCACATAGACCTCTTCAACCGACGCAAATCCGCGCATGACGGGCTCGTCCGGCAATCACCATCGCCAGCACAGCGCATACCATCAAGGTTTCACCCAGTGCTTGCCCCCACGCCACGAGCATCAGCCCGCCACCGATCAACAAGTAATACAGCAAACCAAACAATGCCCCCGCCGTACCCAGTCGATCGCCATAGTTGACCAGGGCTGAACCAAGGATGTTCGGGATGGCCATGCCGAAGGCCAGCACCACCAACAACATCGCCAGCACGAACAGCACACTGTCCTCCATCAGCCAGACGAAACTGGCGCCAAGCAATGTCAGTGATCCCGACATCTGGATCAATTGGGCACCACTCAACCCTCGTTGCAACAGCCTCTTGTTGAGCCAGGCGCCAAGGCCGGAACCCAGGGCCAGGATGACGCCACTGTAGCCGAACATTTGCGCACTCAGCCCCAGCCGCTCAAACATGAAGGGCCCCAGGCTGTAGTAGCTGAACAGGGCAATGTTGAAGGTTGCTACCAACAACGTCGAACGCCAGATATCGCGATCCCGGAGCATTTGCCACAGTGTCTCGAACAGCGCGGGCGAAGCCACCTGCCGTGGGCGGGTTTCCGGTAAAACCCGCAGGCACCAGAACCACAGTCCAACCGATAGCACCAGAAGCCCTCCCGGCACGCCTGGATAACCGAAGCCTTGCACCAGGCTTGCGCCGGTGAACAGCCCAATGGCCGGGCTGGCAGCCAGTGCGATGCCCATGACCGAAAACACCTGGGCCAGTGCCGCCCCCTTGAAGCGGTCGCGCAACAAGGTTTGCGTAACGACCGAGCCCACCGCTGCGCCAAAGGCGGCCAGGCCTTGGGTCGCCAACAGTGCATCGAATGTGCTGACACTGAGCGCCATCAACGAAGCAGCGGCGTACAGGGCGAACCCGGCAAGCATCGTCGGGCGACGCCCGATCAGGTCGCACATCCGGCCCCACACCACCACACCGAACGCGAACGCCAGGAAATACACGGAAAGCATTTGCGCCGACGCCTGCGGACCGACGCCGAAGACCCGGGCAATGTCCGCCAGCGCCGGGCTATAAATGGATTGCGCCAACTGCGGGAACATCAGCAGCGCGACAGCCAATACCACGATTTTCCTGTCATCCATCACGACTTCACTCCTGAAAGAAACTGCGATGCAGCTTAAGAAGTCGTGACTGACGTAATATCAAGATTCTGCCAATTTATAGTTGAAATCGGACAACCCATGGCCTGGCTCGACGCCCACGCACCCTTCGATCCCGACAGCTTCACCGCACCGGTTGTCGGCATCGCCGCCACCCTCGGCGTTCACGATTCGGGCATGCATCGACATCAACGCGGGCAACTGCTGTTCACCCGCCAGGGCTGTACGCGCATTACCCTGGCGCAGCAGCTGTGCCTGTTGCCACCCTCGCGCGCGGCCTGGATTCCTTGCGGTGTGGCCCATCGCGCCGTGATGCAACAGAGCGTCGATTACCGTTCCATTTACCTGAGCCCCGCGTTATGCGCGGACCTGCCGCAACAGGTCTGCGTGATTGAAGTCAGCCCGTTGCTGCGGGTCGTGCTGGAGTCGATAGCCCACGCCAGCTTCGACACCGCCTGGCAGCAGGGAAAATACGTCCATCTGCTGGGACTGTGCCTGAGCGAAATTCGCGACGCGGCCCGTCAGCCCATGCTGCTGCCGTTGCCGACTGACAAGCGTCTGGCACCACTGCTCAACAACGTGGAGAAGCTGCCGCCCCAACTTCAGGTGCTGCAGGATCAAATCGGTGCCAGCGGCCGAACCATCGGACGAATCTTCCAGCGCGAGACCGGCATGAGCTATCAGCAATGGCGGCAACAGTGGCGCTTGATGCGCGCCATCGAATTGCTCGCGACGGGACGAAACATCGGCTACAGCACCTTTGAACTGGGATTTGCCAGTGACAGCGCGTTCATCGCGTTCTTCAAGGACATGACCGGCCTCACCCCCGGCGACTGGCTGAAATAACACCTGACGACCGGCAGCAAAAACCACTTGCCACGAAATATTACATACATCATATTACATCCGTAATAATTAACCCCCCGCTCCAACAGGTAATCCTCCATGACCAGCATGTCCACCGTTGAACCCGACCTGGCTGCCCCGGTGACTGCCGCCAAGCCCCCCCTGCTCAAACGCCTGCTTTTGCCCGCCGTGGCAATCGCAGCGCTGGTATTGGCCGGTGTGTATGGCGCGCATTGGTGGAGCGCCGGCCGCTTCATCGAGGAAACCGACGACGCCTACATTGGTGGTGACGTAACAGTGATCGGGCCGAAAGTGGCGGGTTATATCGACGAAGTGCTGGTGACCGACAATCAGAAGGTCAAGGCCGGCGACGTGCTGATCCGTCTCGATTCGCGCGACTACCGCGCCAACCTGGCCAAGGCCGAAGGCGCCGTGGCCGCCCAGGAGGCCTTGCTGGCCAACCTCGATGCCACCGAACAACTGCAACAGGCCGTCATCGGCCAGGCCCGTGCCGGCATCGACGCCGCCGGTGCGGAAGCTGACCGTTCGCGGGATGACGATGCCCGCTACAAAAAACTGGTGACCACCAACGCCGTCTCGGTGGAAAGCGCCCAGCGGGCCAACGCCACGTTCAAGACGGCCCAGGCCCAAAGCAACCGCGCCCAGGCTGAACTGCTGGCCGCGCAACGCCAGTTGAATGTGATCGACACCCAGAAACAACAAGCCCGGGCCGCCTTGATCCAGGCCAGGGCCGAGCGCGATCTGGCGCAATTGAATGTCGGCTACACCGAACTGAAGGCACCGGTTGACGGTGTGATCGGCAATCGCCGGGCACGGGTCGGCGCCTATGCCCAGGCCGGCTCGCAATTGCTCTCGGTGGTGCCTTCCAGCGGATTGTGGGTCGATGCCAACTTCAAGGAAGACCAACTGGCGCACATGGTGCCGGGGCAACGGGTGGTGATCCATGCCGATGTGCTGTCGGGTCAGGAGTTCCACGGTCACCTGGACAGCCTCGCCCCCGCCAGCGGTTCGCAATTCAGTGTGTTGCCACCGGAAAACGCCACCGGCAACTTCACCAAGATCGTGCAGCGGGTGCCGGTGCGGATTCACCTCGATCCGGCCGACAGCGTACTCGGCCACCTGCGTCCGGGGTTGTCGGTCACCGCTGAAGTGGACACGCGCAAGGAGCCTGAAGCGCCAGCCGTGGCCAGCGCGCCATGAGCCGCGCCCTCGCCGCCCCGGCGCAACCGTTCAATGCCGCGAACATGGCGACGGCGACCAAGGTCTTCGCCTTTGCCAGCATGTGCATCGGCATGTTCATTGCGCTGCTGGATATCCAGATTGTCTCGGCTTCGTTGCGTGACATAGGCGGCGGGCTCTCCGCCGGCACCGACGAAACCGCGTGGGTGCAAACCAGTTACCTGATCGCCGAAATCATCGTGATCCCGCTGTCGGGCTGGCTGTCCCGGGTGTTCTCGACGCGCTGGCTGTTCTGCGCGTCCGCCGTGGGCTTCACCCTGACCAGCCTGCTGTGCGGCGTGGCCTGGAACATCCAGAGCATGATCGCCTTCCGTGCCCTGCAAGGGTTTCTGGGCGGCTCGATGATCCCGATGGTGTTCACCACCGCGTTCGTGTTCTTCACCGGCAAGCAACGGGTGATCGCCGCCGCGACCATCGGCGCGGTGGCCTCATTGGCACCGACCCTGGGGCCGGTGATCGGTGGCTGGATCACTGACATATCGTCCTGGCACTGGCTGTTCTACATCAACCTGGTCCCCGGCATCTTTGTCGCCGTGGCCGTGCCGATGCTGGTGAAAATCGACCAGCCGGAACTGTCGCTGCTCAAAGGCGCGGATTACTTGAGCATGGTGTTTCTGGCGCTGTTCCTCGGCTGCCTGGAATACACCCTCGAAGAAGGCCCGCGCTGGAACTGGTTCAGCGACCGCACGATCCTGACCACAGCCTGGATCAGTGGCCTGGCCGGCCTGGCATTCATCGGCCGGACCTTGCATGTAGCCAATCCGATTGTCGATTTGCGCGCCTTGAAGGATCGCAACTTCGCCCTTGGCTGTTTCTTCTCGTTCGTCACCGGCATCGGCCTGTTCGCCACCATTTACCTGACGCCGCTGTTTCTCGGCCGGGTGCGGGGCTATGGAGCGCTGGACATTGGACTGGCGGTTTTCTCCACCGGGGTGTTCCAGATCATGGCGATTCCGCTGTACGCCTTTCTGGCCAACCGCGTCGACCTGCGCTGGATCATGATGACCGGCCTTGGGCTGTTCGCCTTGTCGATGTGGGATTTCAGCCCGATCACCCATGACTGGGGGGCCAAGGAACTGATGCTGCCGCAAGCCTTGCGCGGGATTGCCCAGCAACTGGCGGTGCCGCCCGCGGTGACGCTGACGCTCGGTGGCCTGGCGCCGGCGCGGCTCAAACATGCGTCGGGGTTGTTCAACCTGATGCGTAACCTGGGTGGGGCTATCGGCATCGCCGCGTGTGCGACCATTCTCAATGACCGTACCAACCTGCATTTCACCCGGCTGGCGGAGAACCTCAACAGCACCAACGAGGCGCTCAACCAATGGCTGTCCCAGGTCGGCAACAATTTCGCCACCCTCGGCCAGAGTGGTGACGCCGGGGTCACCGCCAGCCTGCATCAACTATGGTTGCTGACCTACCGCGAAGCCCAGACACAAACCTATGGCGATGCGTTCTTGATGATCATGGTCTGCTTCATCGTCGCCACGGCGATGGTGCCCTTGATGCGCAAAGTGCAACCACCGGCCGCGCCGAGTGCCGATGCGCATTGATGCTTGTGCGGGTCAGGCCTGAGGCATTTTTCGGAAGCCGATGGCCAGGCGATTCCAGGCGTTGATGGTGGTGATGGCGACAGTCAGGTCGACCATTTCCTTGGCATCGAACTGTGCGGTAGCCAGTTCATAGTCTTCGTCCGGGGCATGGGTCTGACTGATCAGGGTCAGAGACTCGGTCCAGGCCAGTGCGGCGCGTTCACGCTCGGTGAAGAACGGCGTTTCGCGCCAGGCCGACAGTGTGGCCAGGCGACGCTCGGATTCACCGCCCTTGCGCGCATCGGCGCTGTGCATGTCCAGGCAGAAGGCGCAGCCGTTGATTTGCGAGGTACGCAGCTTGACCAGTTCGATCAGGTTTTTTTCCAGCGGCAGTTTCGACACCGCTGTTTCCAAAGCGATCATCGCTTTGAGGGCGTCAGGGGACGCGGTGTAGAAATCGATACGGGTTTTCATGGCGTGCTCCAGGGCAAGTGGGTGTGCCACTACGTTAGTCCCGCGGCCGGTTTACACAAATAGCCAATTTTTCAGAAGTCGAGGAGGCCACTGGCGCGGGTGTGATGGATTTCACTCTTCACTTTTGGTGAGTTCACTGCCGTCATCGCGAGCAAGCTCGCTCCCACATTTGACCGCACTTCCCTGTGGGAGCGAGCTTGCTCCGGGCGGCGATCCGACGAGCCGCGCAGCGGCCATTCACCACCGAGTTCAAACCCGATTGCGCAACCACTGCAAAAAGCCCTTTTTCGCCACCGTCACCGGCAACTCCTGGGTCAGGGTTTTCGCTTTGTGCAGCCGGTAATCGAGCAAGGCCTGCATCGCATCGTTGATGTCGTGGCGGGCATCCAGGCACGGCTTGAGGTATGACTTTTCGATGCGGTACAGGCCACAGAAGGTCTTGGCGGTAAACCGCGCCGGCACCGAACTGTCGGTCAGAATGCCGGCCTCGCCGATCACTTCCCCCGGCCCCATGCGCCCGGATTCGAATGGCGCTCCGTGGCGCAACAACGTCACCGAGACCACACCGGACTCAATGATGAACAAGTGATCACTGACCTCCCCCGCCTCCAGGATCGTTTCCCCGGCGCGGAACGATTGCAACGTCATGTTCTGGCTGAAGGTCTCTTTCTCTTCCTGGCGCAAGGTGGAGAAAATCGGCGAGCTGTCGAGCAACGCCCGGGGCCGCGACAGGTTGCCCGACGGATTGGGCTCCACGCTCGACAGCAGGTTGACGCCGGACGCCTGCAAGTGCCGGTAGGCCAGGTCGAACAGTTGATTGCGCACCGAACGCTTCTCGTCCATCGACGCGACAAACCCGCTGATTTCATAGACCACTCCGGTGTTGCTGGCATTTTTCAGGCCGACACTCGGCGACGGTGTCTCCAGCAGAAAGCGGCAGCCCTGCATGGCCCGCTCCAGGGCTTCGATCACCGTGTTCGGTCGCGCATGCGGGCTCACTTCCAACGAGACGGAAATGCCGAACATATCGTTCGGCCGACTGAAGTTGATGATCTTGGCCTTGGCGGCCAGGGAGTTGGGTATGACCGCCATGCAACCCTGGGAGGTCTGCAGGCGCGTGGCACGCCAGTCGATATCGGTGACCCGGCCTTCCATGCCATCGATGGAGATGTAGTCATCCAGTTGGTAGGGTTTGGTGGTGTTCAGGACGATCCCGGAGAACACATCGCTGAGGGTACTTTGCAAGGCCAGGCCGACGATGATCGCCAACGCACCGGACGTCGCCAGCACGCCCTTGACCGGCAGATCGAGTACATAGGCCAGGGCGGCAATGATCGCGATCAGGAAAATCACCGCTCCGAGCAAATCCTGGAGCAATCGCCCGGTATGCCCCACCCGTTGCATCATCACCGCGCCGATCAGCACCGTCAGCATCCGCGCGCCGAACAACCACCAGCCGATCTGCAGTCCGGTGGCCGCCAGGTGCAACGGTACGTTGTCGGCCCAGGGCGGCGGCTCCATCGGGTTCAGGCCTTCGTTGAACAGCAGCAGGCTGTATAGCGCGAAAATCGTGACCCGCAACAGAAGCTTCCAAGGGTTGCGGTTGTCACCGATTAAACGCCACAACCCGAGGTCAATCAGGATCAGCGCCATGGCGCAGATCAATGGGTGTTCGGTGAGGAAAGACAGCATCAAGCAACTCCAGCCAGGGCTAATAACGCGAAGATCGCACAGATTGGCCATAGTGTAGGAGCAATTGATTTGGCGGGATGAACACCCTCCCAAAAACACCACAAAACCAATGTGGGAGCGAGCTCGCTCCCACAGGGGCCAGGCGAAATCGGCGTGGGGTCACCGGTCAGCGCTGGGAGTCCAGCGCCTCGTGTTCGTTCGCTACTTGCTGGGCCTTGAGGTAACTCTCGATCAGCAACTGATAATGCGGCATGGCCTGGGCGTAGACAGCGGCCCACTGTTCGGCATCCGGACGGTTCCACGAACCTTGCAGTTCGGATAACGTCGCCATGATGTCGATCGGCACCACCCCGGCCTGGGCCAGACGGGCAACGGTCAGCTCGGTGGCCAGTTTCGAGTGGTTGCCGGAGGCGTCGACCACGGCAAACACCTTGTAGCCTTCATGCACGGCGGCGATGGACGGGAACGCCAGGCACACGCTGGTCAAGGTGCCGGCGATCACCAGGGTTTTCTTGCCGGTGGCTTTGACCGCCGCGTGAAACTCCGGGTTGTCCCAGGCGTTGATTTCACCTTTGCGCGCCACGTATTGCGCATGGGGTGCGGCCTCGTGGATTTCCGGGATCAACGGCCCGTTCGGCCCCTGGGGAACGGAAGCGGTAGTGATCACCGGCATCTTCAGCAGGGTCGCGGCCTTGGCCAGGGCAATGGCGTTGGCGCGCAGTTGGGGCACGTCCATGTCCTTGACGATCTGGAACAGTCCGCTCTGGTGATCGATCAACAGCATCGCACTGTCGTTGGGGTCGATGGTCGGTTTCTGGCCGTTGAAGTTGGCCGCGTAGACAGTGTTCATGTGCGTTTCCTCTTTCTTTTGGGCAACAGCCATCCCTGGCCTGAAAACCGGCCTACTCATCCTGTGTAGAGTCGGGTGTAAAAGCGCTGCGAATTAAGCGTGCATCCGGCCGAATCGACCGGACTGGAAGTCGGCGAAGGCCTGGTGAATCTCCTGCTCGGTGTTCATCACGAACGGCCCGTGACCGACGATCGGTTCATCGATCGGCTCGCCGCTGAGCAACAGCACTACAGCATCTTCGCTGGCTTCGAGGGTCATCTGTTCGCCCTTGCGGTCGAACAGGGCCAACTGCCCCTGGCGCACCGACTCCAGGCCATTGACCTGAACCGTGCCGCGCAAAACCACCAGTGCGGTGTTGCGCCCTTCATGCAGATCCAGCGTGAGCAACTTGCCGGCATTCAAACGAATGTCCCACACGTCGACCGGGGTAAAGGTGCGCGCCGGGCCTTGGTGACCGTCGAACTCACCGGCGATCAGGCGCAGGCTGCCGGCGTTGTCCTTCAAGGCGATGTTCGGGATGTCGCCGTCGAGGATCGTTTGGTAACCGGGGTCGGCCATCTTGTCCCTGGCCGGCAGATTGACCCACAGTTGCACCATCTCCAGGGTGCCACCGCTCTTGGCGAAACCCTGGGAGTGAAACTCTTCATGCAGGATCCCCGAGGCAGCGGTCATCCATTGCACATCGCCGGGGCCGATCTTGCCGCCACTGCCGGTGGAGTCCCGGTGCTCCAGTTCGCCCTTGTAAACGATAGTCACGGTTTCGAAGCCACGATGAGGATGCTGACCAACGCCACGTCGTTCGGTGGTCGGGGTGAATTCAGCGGGGCCGGCGTGATCCAGCATCAGGAACGGGCTGATGTGTTTGCCCAGGTTGTCGTAGGAAAACAGCGTGCGAACCGGAAAACCGTCGCCAACCCAATGGGCCCGTGGACTGGTGTAGATACCGATGATGTTTTTCATGGTGTCTCCTAATGAGGTGAGTGAAGCCATGGACAGAGCTTAAAACCGTGACCTTTGCTGCGCTAGACTGCAAAAATCAGCTTTAGCGTTCTATTTGGAGAACGATGGTGGAAGACCTCAACACCCTCTACTACTTCACCCAGGTAGTGGAGCATCACGGTTTCGCCGCAGCGGGCCGGGCGCTGGACATGCCCAAGTCCAAGCTCAGCCGACGCATTGCCGAACTCGAAGAACGCCTCGGCGTACGCCTGCTGCATCGCACCAGCCGGCATTGCTCGTTGACGGAAATCGGCCAGGCCTACTACCAGCGCTGCCTGGCCATGCGCGTGGAGGCGGAAAGCGCCGCCGAACTGATCGAGCGCAACCGCTCCGAGCCCCAAGGCCTGGTGCGTGTCAGTTGCCCGACGGCGCTGCTCAATTCCTGGGTCGGGCCGATGTTGACCCGCTACATGCTCAAGTACCCGCTGGTGGAGTTGTTCATCGAGAGCACCAATCGCCGGGTCGACCTGATTCACGAAGGCTTCGACATTGCCTTGCGGGTACGCTTTCCGCCGCTGGAAAACACCGACATGGTGATGAAGGTGCTGGGCAACAGCACCCAGAGCGTGGTCGGCAGCCCGGCCTATTTATCGCGCCTGTCGACACCGGTCTCCCCGGCCGACCTCAGCGGCTTGCCGAGCCTGCACTGGGGTGCGGCGCAGCGCGAATATCAGTGGGAACTGTTCGGTGCCGATGGCAGCACTGCAATGATTCGTCACGCGCCGAGGATGGTCACCGATGACCTGTTGGCGTTGCGCCATGCGGCGGTCGCCGGGATCGGCATCGTGCACCTGCCCAGTGTGGTGGTGCGCGATGAAATCGCTGCCGGGCAACTCGTGGAGCTGGTGCCGGGCTGGGCGCCGAAGAGCGGTGTCATCCATGCGATCTTTCCTTCGCGTCGGGGCTTGCTGCCATCGGTGCGCACGTTGATCGATTTTCTTGGGGAGGAATTCAGTCGTAGTGATATTGCCTGAAGGCAGCTACAAGCTTTCAGCTGCAAGCGGAAAGTTGATGGGGTAAGGCTTCAGAACGAGTCGCGGCCTTCGCTGGCAAGCCAGCTCCTACAGGGTTTGCGCAAACCCTGTAGGAGCTGGCTTGCCAGCGAAGGCGCCGGATCAAGCACCCTCACCGAACCAGACTGCCGATGATTCATGACTTTCGGTAAACATTGCTTTGCCGCTCCAGCGGTTTTTCTCACGGATGCAGGCGCCGATACTGCCGCCCATTCCCACTGCAACCTCTGGAGTCATCAATGTCTATTCCCGCCTTCGGTCTGGGCACGTTTCGCCTGCAAGGCCAGGTGGTCATCGATTCGGTAAGCACCGCCCTGGCGCTCGGCTACCGGGTGATCGATACCGCACAAATCTACGAGAATGAAGCCGACGTCGGCGAGGCTATCGCTGCCAGCGGCATCGCCCGGGAAGAACTGTTCATCACCAGCAAGATCTGGGTCGCCAACCTGGCCGGTGATCGTCTGATCGACAGTCTGAAGGAAAGCCTGCGCAAACTGCAGACCGATTACCTGGACCTGACCCTGATCCACTGGCCGTCGCCGGACGATCAAGTGCCTGTCGCAGAATTTATGGGCGCCCTGCTTGAAGCCAGGCGCCTGGGCCTGACCCGGCAGATCGGCGTGTCCAACTTCACCATCGACCTGATGCAGCAAGCGATTGCAGCCATCGGCGCCGAGCACATCGCCACCCACCAGATCGAACTGCACCCGTACCTGCAAAACCGCAACGTCGTCGCGTTCGCACAGAGCCAGGGCATCGGCATTACGTCATACATGACCCTGGCCTACGGTGAAGTCCTCAACGACCCGCTCATCCAGCAGATCGCCGAACGCCTGCACGCGACGCCGGCCCAAGTCACTCTGGCCTGGGCCATGCAATCGGGTTACGCGGTGATCCCATCCTCCACGCGCCGGGCCAACCTCGAAAGCAACTTGAAGGCTCGCGAGCTGACCTTGAGCGAGGCCGATATGGCCATGATCGCAACGCTGGATCGCGGCCACCGGCTGACCAGCCCCAAGGGCATCGCGCCGCATTGGGATTGAGCCTCAATCCTGCCCGATACTCTGGTCCAGGCGGGCCATGGCTTGCTGCAACTGGTCGACAGCATCGTCGATCAGTGCCGCGCGGCCGTCATTGCACGCCTGTTCCAGTTGTTCGCAACACTCGACCAGGGCGAGCGCTCGCACCATTAGCGCCCCGCCCTTGATCCGGTGTGCCAGTTCCTGCAAGCCCGGGCGATTGCCGCCGGCGTGCAAGGCCAGCAAATGCACGCGATCCTCGCGGTTGGTCAGCGCCAGATCGCGTATCAGTTGATCGATCAACTCACGATCCGAATCCGCATAACGTTCCAGCCCGCTCAAATCGAACTCGGCGAAGCCAGGGTCGACGATCGCCGCTTGGGGTGCACTGGAAAACCGCCGGGCCAGCCACGCCTGCAAGTCCACCAGGCGAATGGGTTTGAACAGGCAATCGTCCATGCCCGCCGCCTTGCACCGGTCCTTCTCCTCAGCCTGCGCATTGGCGGTAAAGCCCAGAATCGGCGTCGACGACAGCCCCTGCACCTGCTCTTGCTCACGTATCGCGCCCGCCAATTCATAACCACTGAGCTGCGGCATATTGCAGTCGGTGATGACCAGATCGAAACCGTACCCGTACCCCTGCCCGCGCCACTGTTCAAGCCCCTGCGCCCCGTCCTCCGCCAGCACCACGCGATGGCCCAGATAGCTCAACTGCCGCGAGAGCAACTGGCGATTGGCCGGATAATCGTCAACCACCAGAATCGACAATGCCCGGGTCGTGAGCTGCGCCGGATCCTGGGACACCACCTCGGCGGGTAACGTTTGCAGGACGGGCAGCACCAGGCTGATGTCCACCCGCGTGCCGCGCACAGGCTCACTGTCGAGTTGCAACCGGCCGCCCATCATTTCACACAGGGTACGACTGATCACCAGGCCCAGGCCGGAACCCTGCCGGGCGGTCTGCTGGCTATTGCCCGCCTGCACAAACGGACTGAACAGGCGTTGCTGGTCGAGAGCGCTGATACCGATGCCACTGTCCTCGATACTCAGCCTGACAGACAGAAGCGCCGGGGCTTGAGGCAGCACCCGCAGTGTCAGGCTCACCTCACCTTCTCGGGTGAACTTGATCGCATTGCTCAGCAGATTGGACAGCACCTGTTTGAAGCGCGTGGGATCGAGCATCACGTCACAGTCACTGCGCGCGTCGAGATCGACCCGCCACTGCAGATTCTTTTGCATCGCCAGCCCTTCGAAAACCCGGCAGACCGACGTCACCAGCGCGTGCAGATTGACCCGCTCCGGCGCCAGCGACAAATGCCCGGATTCGATCCGCGCGACGTCCAGGATGTCGCCGATCAAATCCAGCAACTGCTGCCCGGCGTTGGACGCCACCTCGATGGCGGCGCGGTCGGTCACCCCTTCATCGGCGCGTTTGAGTGCCAGTTCGAGCATGCCGATCAAGGCGTTCATCGGCGTGCGGATTTCATGGCTCATGGTGGCCAGGAACGTGGTCTTGGCCCGGTTGGCGTCATCCGCCGCGTCCTTGGCTTCCTGCAATTGCCCAAGCAATTGCTGACGCTGGCGAATCTGCCGCCGCTGCCAGACGATCCCGGCCAACGCGAGCAACAACAAGACACCCGCCGCCGCAAACGCCTGCACGATCGCTTGTCGGTGTCGCAGCCAGTAACTCTGCTCGACCATCGCGTCATAGCGCCAGGGTTGAGTCAGCTCGTCAATTTCTTCGGGGGGAATACTCAGTAATGCCTTGTCCAGAATCGAATGCAGCTCGGTGGCCTCGCGACTGGTTGCCAGGGTGCTTCGGGCGGGGTCGGTGCCCACGGTGCTGGTCACTTGCAGACGATCGCGATACTGCCGGGAAATCAGGTAACGGGCGCTGATCAACGAGTTGATGCCGCCATGGGCCTTGCCCTGGGCGACCATCTCCATGGCGTCCGTGGACAGTGGCGCATCCGCCAGCTGGATCAGCGGGTAATGCTGGCGAAGGTACTCGGCGGCAATGTTGCCCTGGGTCAGCGCCAGGGTTTTCCCCGCCATGTCATCCAGCGTCCTGGGGCTGTCCGCGTCCACGCGGGTCACCAGCACCGACGGGCTGCTCAGAAACGACCGGGTGAACCGCAATTCGTCTTCACGCTGGGAACTGAGGCCGATACCGGCCAACACATCGATCTGGCCGCTCGTGATGCCCGTCATCATCTCGGCCACCGACTTCATGCCCTGGATGTCAAATTGCAGCCCGGTGCGCAAACTGATTTTCGTCAGCACATCGACGCCAATGCCGCGAAACTTGCCTTCGCTGTCGACAAATGAAATCGGCGGGATATTTTCGTTGATTGCGACCTTCACCCGCGGGTGCCGTTCGAGCCAGTGCTGTTCGGCCACGCTCAATTGCAAAGACTGAGTGCCCGGGATAGATACCCCGTTGGCCCCCCAACGGCGCAGGATGTTCATTTGTTCATTGGCGGTGATGGCCGCCAGCGCCTTGTTGACGATGCGTAATAGCGAAACGTTGTCGCGGGTCATCGCAAAGGCAAAACGCCCGGACTCCATGGGCGAGAAGTCCGTCAGGTGAACGTTGTTCAGGTAATTCCTGCTGATCAGATAATGGGCATTGATCGCATCACCGAGGTAGACATCGGCCTGGCCGAACGCCACGGCACCCATCGCCGCCAGTGTCGAGGGAAACAGCTGGACCTGCGCTTTGGAATAGAACTGTTGCACGCTGTATTCGGGCAAGTAGTGATACAGCATCACCAGTCGCTTGCCGGCCAGTGTCGGGTCGAGCACCGGAGGGAAATCGGTGCGGGTGACCAGCACCGGTTGATCCACCGCGTAGGCGCTGGACATCTGTAGCTGCGGATCTTCGGCTTCGAATCGGTTGGCCGTTCCCAGCAGGTCGGCCTGCCCGTTCTTGATGGCCTGCACCGCGTCGGCCCGCGATGGATAACATTGAACCTCGATGACGACGTTCAACAATTGTTCGAGCAACCCGGCGTAATCGGCTGTTACGCCTTCGAACACCTTGCCTGCCGTGTTGAACTCGAAGGGGGGATAGTCGGGAGCCGAGACAGCCAGCACCAATCGGCCCTTTTGCTGCAACCAGCGTAACTCGGTTTCCGACCACCTGACGCTCAGGCCTTCGGCACTCGAGCGTCCCAACAGGGTCAACGATTGTTGTGCACAGACCGTCGATGCCCAGAGAAGAAGGCCAATCAGCACCCCGCCTGCCAATCGTCGGAGAGCGTTCATTCAGATCAAATGATTGCGCAGGGCGAAATCCCTCAAGTGCACCGACGAGCTCACGTTGAGCTTGAGGGTGAGGCGGGTCTTGTAGGTACTGACGGTCTTGTAGCTCAGGTGCATGATCTCGGCGATTTCCAGGTTTTTCGAACCCCGGGCCAGGTACTGCAGAATGGTCAACTCACGATTGGAGAGCTTGTCGATCAACTGCCTTTCACTGCGTTGCAAATCCCCCATCGACACGGAACTCGAAGGGATCTGGGCAAAATAGGTATAGCCGGCCATCACCGAATGCACCGCCGCCTTCAAGTCATCCAGGTCCTTGCTCTTGGAAACATAGGCAACCGCCCCGGCCCGCATGCAGCGGTCCTGATAGAACTGGGCCTCCAGTGAAGTGAACACCACCACGCGACATCGCGTCTTTTCGGCCTTGATACGGTCCATCACCTCAAGCCCCGCCACACCCGGGAGGCCCAGATCAAGCAACACGACATCCGGTTGATGCTCCCGGATCAATGCCAGGACCTCATCGCCACGGGAGGCCTCGTAAATACTCTTGAATCCTTCACCCTTGAGTACGAGTTTGATCATGGAGCGAACCACCGGATGATCTTCCACAATCAGTGCTGACTTCATGACAACTCCCGTGCAAAACAACACGATCGGGCAAAAAATGCCCTCCAGGCACCGCAGCGGTTGGGCACAACGCTGCGCATAGACTTTTGCATGGAAGGCTGGAAAGTACTACCTGACAGAAATGACAGTTCCGACGAACGGTATCTGACGATCGACAGCGCTCATCAACTGCGTAATGGACGCCAGGTCCGGCAGAGCGGCCTGGCTCAACTGGACTTTGCCCGCGACTGGCGACAACGGCGCCTGCCGTTCATTGAAGATAAACGCGTGATGAACCTGCGGGTTGTCGTCAAGGAAACTGAACAGGTCCAGCGCTCCAATTGCCATCGCCCCATTGACCAGCACCAGGTCCAGAGGCTCGCAACCGTACTCCACCAGTGCAAGGAGCTCGTCGAGGCTCTGCACCGGAGCCACCCGAAAATAGCCGAGCTGGTTGAACAGTCGCTCGATCCGCAGGCTGTTGAAGTGCTGCGCATCGGCGATCAGGATGCGCAAGGATTTGTTCGGCAAGGTGACCTCCAAAAGGATGTCGGTTTCAAGAGGTCGCAAAGCCTACGGAAGACCTTCCTGGTTTTATGTAGGAATATTCCTAAAATAATGCCGGTTAATCTGACTCTTGCCCGGGAAACCTTGGCCGTTACTCCGTGGTACTCGGACTCCAGAACGCCTGCACCACCAGGCTCGACGTCGAAATCCGTGCCACCAGCGCATCCAGTTCATCACCATCGACCGAGGTGGTCGCCAGGGTGGCTTCGATTTCAATTTCGTCCGTGCCGAAGGCATGCACATCGACATCGCTGGCCGGATAGTTGCTGCGCGCAAGCTCGGCCTCGAGCAGGGCCAGCACGGTTTTCTGCTGCGTACGCCGGGCAATGACATAGACGATGTTGGTGACTTCCGCCGAAATCACATCCAGCGGCTGACGGTTGATGGTGTTGACGATCGGCCGCAGCAAGGTGTTGGCCGCAAGCACGAACAGCGTGCCAAGCAACGCTTCGGCCAGCAGGTCGGCACCGGCGCAGGCACCGACTGCCGCCGAGGTCCAGAGCGTGGCGGCGGTATTGAGGCCGCGCACATTGCCTTCTTCGCGCATGATCACCCCGGCGCCGAGAAAGCCGATACCGGAAACCACGTACGCCACCACCCGCACGGCCCCTTCGGCCCCGCCGAGCCGGTTGGCCATGTCGACGAAAATCGCCGCGCCCACCGCCACCAGCACGTTGGTGCGCAGGCCGGCGGTGCGTTGCCGGTACTGACGCTCGAAACCGATCAGGCCGCCGAGGATGAAGGCCGCGCTGAGGCTGACCAGGGTGTCGAGCAGGGAGGTCAGGTTGAGGTTGTTGATGGCTTGCATATGAAAATCCTTGAAAAACACACGATCCCTGTAGGAGCGAGCCTGCTCGCGATGACGGTGTATCAGTTGACATGGATATCGCCTGACACTCAGTCATCGCGAGCAGGCTCGCTCCTACAGGGATCGTGTGTTTTTCAAGGATTTTCATATGCAAGCCATCAACAACCTCAACCTGACCTCCCTGCTCGACACCCTGGTCAGCCTCAGCGCGGCCTTCATCCTCGGCGGCCTGATCGGTTTCGAGCGTCAGTACCGGCAACGCACCGCCGGCCTG